>NZ_JBOHCV010000759.1:0-13777 GCF_050698815.1 Streptomyces sp. | reverse complement strand
AAGCCCTGACCCAGCAGCAGCCAGAGCCAGGCGGTCAGCGATCCGGCGGCGATCCAGGTGAGCGGGCTCATCCGCCGCAGTCTGCCGCAGCCGGGCCGCCGAACTCGCCACGCGCCGCGGGGACGACCCGTACAGACGATCCGAACGGAGGACTCCTGCGGACGATCCGCTCGCAGGACGCGTCGCCGCCCCGCTGATCCGCCCCTGCCCGGCGGGTGGGCCGGAGAGGGCATCGACTAGAGTTGCCTGCCGTGAAGATCGCGCTCTTGGACTCGGGACTCGGCCTGCTGGCCGCCGCCGCGGCAGTACGCAAGGCGCGGCCCGACGCCGATCTGGTGCTTTCCAGCGACCCGGACAGCATGCCGTGGGGGCCCCGCACCACCGAGGACATCACCGCGCACGCCCTGGCCTGCGCCCGGGCCGCCGCCGTGCACGAACCCGACGCCCTGATCGTCGCCTGCAACACCGCCTCCGTGCACGCGCTGCCCGCACTCCGCGCGGAGCTGGAGCCGGGTCTGCCCGTGATCGGCACCGTACCGGCGGTCAAACCGGCCGTAGGCGACGGCGGACCCGTCGCCGTCTGGGCCACCCCGGCCACCACCGGCAGCACCTACCAGCGCCGCCTCATCGCCGAGTTCGGCCGCGACGCCCAGGTCACCGAGGTGCCCTGCCACGGTCTCGCCGACGCCGTCGAAGGCGCACGGGAGGACGCCGTCGATGTCGCCCTCGCCGCCGCGGCGGCCCTGACCCCGCCCGGCGTGCGGTCCGTCGTGCTGGGCTGCACCCACTACGAACTCGTCGGGGAACGCATCCGCGCCGCCGTCGGGCCGGCCGACGGTCCCCGGCCCGCCCTGTACGGCTCCGCCGGCGCGGTCGCCGCCCAGGCCCTTCGCCGGCTCGGAGCCGTCCCCGATCCGGACGCGGCGCCCTCCGGCGGCCTCACCGTCCTGCTCGGCGGGCGGAGGGCGGAACTGCCCGAAGCGGCACGTACCTACGCGGAGGGGCGGCTGCTCGCCGCCGCCACCGCCATCCCGTAACCCCACGACCCGTAACCGCGCGACCGCCGCGGGTGAAGCCGGGCATCATGCCCGTGCCACCGTTCACGGCCGGGCGTACCCTGCGCTGCATGAGCGACCACTCGCGAGCACCGTCGCCGCCGGTCGAGGTGTGGACCGGACGGGCGACCAACCGCATCCAGTGGCTGCTGGCCGCGCTGGGTGCGGGCTGTGTGGCGCTGGGCATCGCCCTGGGCGTGGAGACCGGATGGGACCTGGGCAGCGCGCCGCTGCTCATGTCCGTCGTCGGCTGCCTCGCCGCCGGGGTGCTGGGACTCTTCGGCACCCTCGCCTTCGTGCAGGTGCGGGTGCGGGTCGACGGCGAGGCGCTGGAGGTGCGCTGCGGCCACGTCGGGGTACCGCGCCGCCGCATTCCGCTCGGCGAGGTCGTCGACGCCGAGGTCGCGCACAGCGTCTGTCCCCGGCAGTGGGGCGGCTGGGGCTACCGGTGGCGGCCGGGCAAGGGCACCGCTGTCGTCGTGCGCCGGGGTGAGGGTGTCCTGCTGCGGCTGGGCGACGGACGTACGTTCACCGTCACGGTGGACGATGCCGAGGCGGCCGTACGTACCATCCGCGGGCGGTTGAACCGGTCCGGGGTCCTCAGCTGAGCTGTCGTGCGCAGGCGATCCCCGCGAGCAGCCCGGCGCCCGCCGTGACCTGCGTGAAGCTCAGCGCGTTGCCGATGCTGGCGAGCGCGGCCAGAGCCGAGAGCGCCGCGCCGGCGGTGAGCACCACGGGCGTCGGGCGCGGTGAGGCCCACAAGGCCAGCAGCAGCCACCCGTACACCGCCGCGAGCAGCGCCAGCCCGGGCAGCCCCTGCTCCGCGGCGAGCTGAAGCGGCGCGGAGTGCGGTCTGCCGTCGGAGCGGATGTCCGCCTGGTTTGCCGGGCTCAGGTCACCGAAGGTGTCGGGTCCCGAGCCGAACAGCGGATGCTCCCGGGTGACGGTGAGGGCGTCCTGCCACAGCGCGACCCGGTGCTCGGTCAGCTGTCCCTCCAGCGCTGAGGCCAGGCCGGCCGGCAGTACGCCCTGTGCCACCGCCCAGGTCAGGCCCATGACGGCGGCGGCGACCAGGGCCAGCGTGGCCAGCCACCACAGCCGGCGCCGCAGCCTGCCCGCCGCGAGTGAGCACAGCAGTACCGCCAGCGCCGCCCCGAACCCCGCGGGCGTACCCACCAGCAGGGCCGCCACGACCGTGCCCGCCGCCAGCAGCCGCAGCGCCAGCCGCACCGGCCGCGCCGTCGTCGCCCACGCGGCGCAGCAGGCCGCGCCGACGGCGAGTGTGAGCAGCGCGGCGGTCACGCCTGTACGCCCGGCGGGTCCCGAGAATTCCAGCGCACCCGGCAGGGCCCGCGAGGACTGCGGTCCGAACAGGCCCAGGCACAGGCCCCCGAGCGCCGCGAGAGTCCCGGCGCCGACGGGCAGCAGCGAGCCCGTGATGCGCCCGCAGGCGTAGCCGGCGCCGACCGCCAGTACGGCGAGCAGTACGCCCTCGGGACGGGCGTCCCGCCCCGCGGCGGTGATCAGCGCCCAGCCCGCGCAGGCGCCGAGCACCAGCACGCCGGTGACATCGGGAGCACCGCTCTCGCGTTCCCGTACGGCCGATAACCCGAGCACCGGTGACGTCATTCCCCTGTGACCCCCCGGCCCCTGATGTCCCCGCGCGGGCGCTCCCCGCCGCACCCGTCCACAGGTGCCAACCGTAGTGCGTACCAAGGGACTTGTGGATGGTGTGCGCAGGGACGATGTGGATGGTGCGGTGCGGGGACGTCGGCCGGAGTGTCCGGCACACGCGTAGGGTCGGGATCATGTCCACACCCGATTTCATCCGCGAGATCCGCGCGAGTGCGGGTCACCAGCTGCTCTATCTGCCCGGCGTCAGCGCCGTCGTCTTCGACGACGAGGGCCGCGTGCTGCTCGGCAGGCGCGCCGACAACGGACGCTGGTCGATCATCGGTGGCATTCCCGAGCCGGGCGAACAGCCCGCCGCAGCTGCCCTGCGTGAGGTGCATGAGGAGACCGCCGTGCGGTGCGTGGCCGAACGCGTCGTCCTCGTACAGGCGATGGAGCGGCCGGTCACCTATCCCAACGGTGACGTGTGCCAGTTCATGGACATCTGCTTCCGCTGCCGTGCCACCGGAGGAGAGGCGAAGGTCAACGACGACGAGTCGCTCGAGGTGGGCTGGTTCGGAATGGACGTGCTGCCGCCCATGGAGGAGTTCGCCGTGACCCGCATCAAGCAGGCCAGTGCGGACGCGCCCACGTGGTTCGAGGGGATCGGCCGGCGGTGAGGGTGCGTACGGGGAGTGCGCCACGGTGGGGTCACGCGGTGCCGGCGGTCAGGGAGAGGAACTCGCTTCGTGAGCGGGCGTCGTCCCGGAGCAGGCCGAGCAGCGCGGAGGTGATGGTGGCCGAGCCGGTGGCCTGGACGCCCCGCAGGGTCATACAGCTGTGTTCGGCTTCGATGATGACGCCGACGCCCTTGGGGGCGAGCTGGGCCTCGAGCCAGCCGGCGACCTGTTTGGTGAGGCGTTCCTGCACCTGCGGCCGGCAGGCGAAGTGTTCGACGACGCGTGCCAGTTTGGAGAGGCCGAGAAGGCGTTGGCCGGGCAGATAGCCGACGTGAGCGGTGCCGGTGAAGGGCAGCAGGTGGTGCTCGCACACCGAACGCACGGGTATGCCGCGGACCAGCACGAGCTCGTCGTAGCCCTCGTCGTTGGGGAACGTGGTGAGGTCGAAGGGGCGGGAGGCGAAGAGCTCGGAGTAGGCACGCGCCATCCGGCCCGGAGTGCCCTGCAGGCTCTCGGTGTCGGTGCGGACGCCGAGGGCGTTCAGGAACCGTGCGGCGGCCCGCGTGGCCGCTTCCAGGTCCACGCCGTCCGCGTCCGGCTCGCGTGCGACGTGCAACGGTGCCGGCCCGAGCGGCGGGGGCTCCCTGTCCGGTGTGGCCACGTCCATGGTGCCGACTCGCTGCGTCATGCCCTGCCCTCTCCTCGGTTTCACGAGCGAGTATTGGTTTTATCCGGAGCACCCGTCAAGTACTGATGCGCGTGCAGCATTGCACATGCGGGAGTTGGCGTTATCTTGGGGACGTGGCTGCCGACCGGACTTCGCCTTCACCTGACCGCACGGACGACGAGAACGTCGTGGCGGTCTCGGCCCTCGCGGACGGCCTGCGCCGCCGGATGTACGGGTTCACGCGGCGTGCCCACCGGCCGGTGACCCGAGAGGAAGCGGCTTCCGACGCCGGGGTCTCGGTCAAGCTGGCGGCCTTTCATCTGGACAAGCTCGTGGCCGCCGGACTGCTGCGCACCCGCTACGAGAACCCGGGCGGCCTCCGGAGGGTCGGCCGCAAGCCGAAGGTCTACGAGCCGACCGACGCGCACTTCCGCGTCAGCATCCCCGAGCGCCGTCCCGACATGCTCGCCGAGATCCTGGTGGACGCAGTCCTCACCGGTGAACCCGGGGAAGACGCACGCGCGGCGGCGCTGCGCAGCGCGCAGCGGCGGGGCCACGACCTGGGAGCCGCCGAACGTGCCCGCACCCGTCCGGGCCGGCTCGGCCCCGAACGCGCCGTCACTCTGAGCGAGAGCGCGCTGGAACGCTGCGGCTTCGAACCCCAGCGCCGGGGCCGCACCGGACTCCGGCTGCTCAACTGCCCCTTCCACCCCCTCGCCGCGCGCTCGCCCGAGCTCGTGTGCGCCGTCAACCATGCCTATCTCGACGGATTCCTCACCGGCCTGGAAGCACCCCGGACCGAAGCGGTGCTGGCGCCCGGCCCCGGCCGGTGCTGCGTCGAACTGCGGGCCGTACCACCGGACCCGCCGTAGCTGAACCGGCCGCGTTCGGCCGGCCGGCCGAGATGTCTTCGGCGGTCCGGAACCGGCCTGGTGAGAAGATCGCCGCCACGTGCGGGCAAAGTCGAACGAGACAGCTGAGGAGCTGAGGATGGCCGCGAACACCCCGATCGTGATCGCCGGTGCGGGTCTGGCCGGTGCGAAGGCAGCGGAAGCGCTGCGCGAGGAGGGCTTCGACGGCCCCCTCGTGCTGCTCGGTGACGAGAACGAGCGTCCCTACGAGCGTCCGCCGCTGTCGAAGGAGTATCTGCTGGGCAAGTCCCCGCAGGAGGACGTGTACGTCCATCCGCCCCAGTGGTACGCGGAGCACGACGTCGATCTCAGGCTCGGGCTCGAGGTGACCGGCATCGACGCGGCCGGTCACCAGGTGACTCTCGGGGACGACAGCGGCCTCCCCTACTCCAAGCTGCTGCTGGCGACCGGCTCCGCACCCCGCCGGCTGCCGGTGCCCGGGGCGGACCTCGACGGGGTTCTCTACCTGCGACGGCTCGCGGACAGCGACCGCCTCAAGGAGACCTTCCGCACCGCGTCCAGGGTCGTGGTGATCGGTGCCGGCTGGATCGGTCTGGAGACCACGGCCGCCGCCCGCGCCGCCGGTGTCGAGGTGAGCGTGCTGGAGGCGGCCGAGCTCCCGCTGCTGCGGGTGCTCGGCCCCGAGGTCTCCCAGGTCTTCGCCGACCTGCACACCGGTCAGGGAGTCGACCTCCGCTGCGGGGTGCGGGTCGCGGAGATCACCGGTACCGACGGCCGGGCGACGGGCGTGCTGCTCGCAGACGGCAGCCGCATCGAGGCCGACGCCGTCATCGTCGGCGTGGGCATCACCCCCAACACCCGGCTGGCCACCGCGGCCGGTCTGGACGTGGACGACGGCGTCCGTGTCGATGCCCGGCTGCGCTCGTCCGACCCGGACATCTACGCCGCCGGCGACGTCGCCAGCGCCTTCCACCCGCTGCTGGGCACGCACATCCGCGTCGAGCACTGGGCCAACGCCCTGAACCAGCCCGGGACCGCGGCCCGGTCGATGCTCGGCCAGGACGTCACCTACGACCGGGTGCCGTACTTCTTCACCGACCAGTACGACCTGGGAATGGAGTACACCGGCTACGTCGAGCCCGGCGCCTACGACCAAGTGGTCTTCCGCGGCGACGTCGGTTCCGGCGAGTTCATCGCGTTCTGGCTCGCCGGCGGACGCGTACTGGCCGGAATGAACGTCAACATCTGGGACGTCACCGACCAGATCCGTACCCTGGTGACCTCCGGGCGGCCGGTCGACGCGAAGAAACTCGGCGACACCGACGTGCCCGTCACCGACGCTCTCGTGGCCCGGTGACGCCGCCCCGCTCAGCGAGAGGAGCAGCATGCACGAGACGCAGCGTCAGCAGTACGAGCAGGGCGGTGAGGCGGCGTGCTGGCTGAGTCAGGTATGTGACGAGTGCGGCCGGCTGCGAGCGGACCCGTCCCGCGAGGAGTGCGAGCACTGCGGACTCGCCGCCGCTCCCGGCAACCCGGCAGGCGGCGATCGTGCCCGGCCCTGACCGTGACCGCGAACGCGACCGTGACCCGGAGGGCAAGGCGCGCAGCGCGCGGCCCCGCGACGGTCTGGGCAGGCCGCTCCCCTACGGGCAGGAAGGAGTCGCCCGGCAGCCCGAGGGCGTGCCGCGTTCTCCCGGGCAGAGCCTGGACGAGGCGCAGCGGCTGCTGGACCTCGGGATGCCCTTCCATGCCCATGAGGTGCTGGAGGACGCCTGGAAGGCGTCGCCGCCGGGGGAGCGGGCGCTGTGGAAGGGGCTCGCCCAGCTCGCGGTCGGTATCACGCACCTCGCCCGCGGCAACACGACGGGCGGCGCCCGTCTGCTGCTGCGGGGCGCCGAGGGTATCGAGCCCTACCGGCAGCGGGCCCCGTACGGTGTGGACGTCGCCGGACTGACGGCGTGGGCGCGGCAGGTGGCCGGCGAGGACCTGGACGAGCACACCACGGCCGCGCCGGGCGCGGTGGAAGCCCCCGCGCTGCGGAGCCGTGGCGGCGCTCCGTAAGGCAGCGTCATACTGCCGTGCGTGGCCGCATACTGCCGTGCGTGGCCGCACGGTCCGCGCCGGCCCGCACGGCGGTATGAACGGGGTGCCGCTCAGAGCTTGCGGAAGTGGTACGCCTCCTCGGCCGCCGCCGCGACGGTTTCAAGGTCCGCGCCGCCCGCCGAGGCGACGACCGCCGCGATCGCACCCTCGACCAGGGGCGCGTCCACCAGCCGGGAGTTCTCGGGCAGATCGTCTCCCTCGGCCAGCAGTACCTTGACCGTCAGTACGGCGCTGCCGAGGTCGACCAGGACGGCGACACCGGCCCCGTTCTCGACCCGGTGCGCGGCGGAGCTGATGAGTTCGGCGCTGGTGCCCAGACCACCGTCCGGTCCGCCTCCCGCGCCGGCCACCGGCGCGCTGTCCCGGCCCGCTGCGAGCCCGATGGCGAGGCGCGCGACCGAATCGGCTACCTCCTTGCTGTGCGAGACCAGCACGATGCCGACCCGCGGCGGCGTGCTCTTGTCCTGCTGCTCACTCATCGGCGACAACCACCTCGGCCAGAGCGGTGATCAGCAGCGCGGAGGAGGCCGCACCGGGGTCCTTGTGGCCGATGCTCCGCTCGCCGAGATAGCTGGCCCGCCCCTTGCGTGCCAGCATCGGAATGGTGGCCTGCGCCCCGTCGTCCGCGGCGGTACGCGCGGCTCCGTAGGGGTCGGGGCCGGCGGCGGCAAGGGCCTCGACGGCCGGGTAGAGCGCGTCCAGCATCGTCTTGTCCTCCCGCGCGGCGCCGCCGAGCTGCGCCACGGCGTCGACGCCGACGCGCAGCGCCTCGGCCAGCTGACCGCCGGTCACCCGCTCAGCCTCACCGAGTGCTTTGCCCGTACGCCGCAGCAGCGTGCCGTACAGCGGTCCAGAGGCGCCGCCGACGCTGGAGACCAACTGACGGCCCGACAGCACGAGCACGGCTCCTGGCGTGCCCGGCGACTCCTTCCCCAGGGCGGTCACCACGGCGGAGAAGCCTCGGTGCAGGTTGCTGCCGTGGTCCGCGTCGCCGATGGCCGAGTCCAGTTCGGTGAGCACATCGGCTTCGCGCTCCACGGAGGCCGCGGCGGCGGTGAGCCAGCGGAAGACGGTGCCGGCGTCCAGCTCATCGGTCAGGTCGGTCAAGACAACTCCCTTTCACGAGGCCCGGACGGCGAGGCGGGCACCCGGACGGTGCCCGATGCCCGGACCGGTGCTCATTGCTCATTGCTCAACGGCCCCAGCGCAGCCCCGGCGTACTGACCGGCGCGTCCCACAACCGCAGCATCTCCTCGTCAGCCCGGCACAGTGTCACCGACGCACCCGCCATGTCGAGCGACGTGACGTAATTGCCGACGAGCGTACGGGCCACCGGCACCCGGCGCTCTTCCAGGACGCGGCTGACCTCGGCGCAGAAACCGTACAGTTCGATCAGCGGCGTGCCGCCCATGCCGTTGACCAGGACCAGCACGGGCTTGTCCGACTCCAGGTCGGAGAGCACGGCGTCCACCGCGAAATCGGCGATCTCGCCGGACGTCATCATCGGGCGGCGCTCGCGCCCCGGCTCGCCGTGGATGCCGATGCCCAGCTCCAGCTCACCGGCGGGCAGGTCGAAGGTCGGGCTGCCCTTGGAAGGGGTCGTGCAGGGGTGCAGCGCCACGCCGAAGCTCCGGGTGGTGTCGGCCACCTGACGGGCCATGGACTCCACCCGCTCCAGCGGCGCACCTTCCTCGGCGAGCGCCCCGGCCAGCTTCTCGACGAACAGCGTCGCACCGGTGCCACGCCGCCCGGCCGTGAAGGTGCTGTCGGTCACGGCGACATCGTCCTGCACCAGGACCTTCGCGATCTGGATGCCCTCGTCCTCGGCCAGCTCGGCGGCCATGTCGAAGTTCAGCACGTCACCGGTGTAGTTCTTCACGACGAAGAGGACGCCCTTGCCGCTGTCCACGGCGGTCGCCGCCCGGACCATCTGCTCCGGGACCGGGGAAGTGAAGATGGCTCCCGGACAAGCGGCGTCCAGCATGCCGGGTCCCACGAAGCCGCCGTGCAGCGGTTCGTGTCCGGAGCCGCCGCCGGAGACGAGGCCGACCTTGTCGGCCACCGGTGCGTCCCGGCGTACGACGACGCGGTTGTCCACGTCGACGGTCAGCTCGGGATGTGCGGCGGCCATCCCCCGCAGTGCGTCCGGGACGACGTTCTCCGGTACGTTGATCAGCATCTTCATCGGTACCTCCGAGTGAGCTAGCAGCTGTCGCTCCGACCAGTATTACTACAGGTCAGAGCAGGAATCGCGGGTTGGTGATCTCGACGTGCTCCGGCGGGGCGGTACGGGGCGTGGCAGATCCGACGCCACGCACTCCGACTCTCCTGACAGCCTGTCAGGATGGTCGGCGAGGGGGTCTGCCTGCACACCCCCACCCTGCCGCACCGCACAGCGGCTGCCGAGATCCGCGCGGCGTTCCGCCGGTGTTTTCGCCCATGCCGTGCCGCGCCCGCGCTGAAACGCCGGCTCCCGCCGTCAGCCGAGTTCGAGACTGGTGACGCCGAAGACGTGTTCTCCTCGCATCGTGGGTGCGGTGCCGGCGTACATCCGCACGGTGTGGGAGCGGGGTTCCAGGCCGCGGGATGCGGCCAGTGAGCGGGCCGCGTCGTGGGCCTCGGGGACGTCGATGCAGGTCTCCTCGGCCGGGCCGAGGTGTGTACAAAGGGCATCCAACAGGGCTGCGGCGACGTCGGAGGTGTCGGCGAAGAGGGGCCCGATACGCCGGCCGTCGCGGGCCGGGCGGATCACCCCGTAACCGGCGATGCCGCCGTCGCGGGGACATACGTAGGCGGTGTGCCCCGCGGCGGTCAGCCAGCGGCCGAGGAAGGCCCGCCGGTCGGCGGGGAAGCACTGCCGGTCGTAAGCGGCGATGGCGTCCAGATGCGCCTCGGTCACCGGCACCACGACGGCTGACGGGGCGCCGGCCCGGCTGGGCCGGCCGGCGTAGCGGCTGGTGCGGTGGACGGCGCTGAAACCGGAGCGCTGGTAGGTCGCCTCCTGGGCAGGGACGGCGTCCAGCCCGATGGTGCGGTTCCCGGCGTGCGGCACCGCCGCGCGCCAGGTGGCCATGCCCAGTCCGCGTCCCCGGTGGTCGGGGTGGACCAGGTAGTACCCGAGGAACGCGAACTGTTCGGAGTAGTTGACGACCGAGACCGCGGAGACCGGCCGGCCTGCCAGGCGGCCGATGAAGAAGCCTTCGGGGTCGGTGGCGTGGAAACAGGCCGTATCGCCCTGGCCCGGGTTCCACTCCTCCTCGGCGGCCCACTCCACCACTTGGTGCCACTCCTCCAACGAAGCGCGGGTGACCTTCAGTTCACCCGCGCCGTTGGCGGTGCTCCCGCCGGAGGCGGCACCCGAGGGTGCCGCGGCGGTAGCCGGGTGCGCGGAGGTGGAGGGCTGATACGGGGCGTCGTCGCCGAGGGGGTTCATACCTTCTGTTCGTCCTTTCCCGTGGGGTGGAGTGCGGTCGTGGTCAGATCAGGTCCATCGCGGCCACTTCGTCGGGGCTGCCGTAGCTGACGGGTCCCTGGAAGCGCCGGCGGGCGGTGGCGAACCACCACACCGTGGCGATGAGCAGCACCACCGCGAGCGCGACCGGCGCGTAGTTGAACGTGGAAGCGGTGATCGGTGAGGCGTGCGGAAGCATGAACAGCACGTTGCTGACCAGGATCCAGATTACGGCGACGGTCCCGATCAGCTTGCCGTAGCGCCCCAGGCTCCACGGGCCGGGCTCGAAGTCGTTCAGCCGGAGGCGCAGGTAGATGGGCACGCCGTAGGCGAGGAAGAGCCCCACGACGTTGACGCTGACGATGGCGGTGAAGGCCGTCTGTGACCACCAGCCGGGGATGACCAGCACCATGGAGCAGGCCGCGGCCAGCCACACCGCCTTGACAGGTGTGCGGGTACGCGCGGAGACCGAGTGCCACCAGCGGGAACCCGGCATGGCGCCGTCCCGGGAAAAGGCGAAGATCTGCCGGGTGTTGCTGGTCATGTTGGCCAGGCCGCAAAAGAGCATGGCACCGATGACGATCAGCAGAAGGAGTTTGGCCGTGCCCATGCCAAGCGCATCGATAAGTACCTGCACGGCCGGTGCCGTGGCCGCTGCCGTGTCCGCGTAGTCACGGATCGCGTACACCAGGGCGAGCATGAGGATCAGTCCGGTGATCGCGGAGTAGCCGACCGCCCGCATGATGCCCTTCGGCGCGTTCACGGTGGCCTGCACCGTCTCCTCGGACATGTGGAAACTGCCGTCGAAGCCGGTAAAGGTCCAGCTGGTGACGAGCAGTCCCAGCATGGCACCGTAAATGCCGTTCGTGAATCCGGTGTTGTTGGCGAAGTGCGTCACGAACGAGGCCGACTGGTGGTGCGAGGGGATCACTGTCAGTGCCGTGACGATCACTACCATGCCGACCAGCAGCCACCACACGGAGATGCGGTTCAGGATGGCGACCAGGTGCACGGTGTAGGTGTTGGCCAGCGCCTGGAACAGCACGATCACCCCGGTGATGAGCACCGTGCGCTGTGCCGACACTTCATAGGAAGGCCATTGCATCGCGATGAACGCCTGGATGAAAGTGGCAGCGGCCCACCCCGTGGCGGCGGTCCCACCGACCTGGCCGACGAAGTTCAGCCAGCCCGTGTACCAGGACCAGGCGCCCTTGTGACGCTTCGCCAGTTTGCCGGCGGAGAAGTACAGAGCGCCGCTCGTGGGATAGGCGGAGGAGATTTCCGCCATCGCTGCTGCGATGAACAGCACCATGACGGAAACGCCGATCCAGCCGAATACGAGAATTCGCGGGCCGCCGGCGTTCAACCCGAAACCGAAGGCGGAGAAGATTCCGGAGATGATGTTGATGATCGTGAAGGAGATCGCGAAATTGTCGAACGCCCGGAACCGGCGGGTGAGTTTCCGCGGATAACCCATGGCGTGCAGTGTCGCGTCATCGTCGAGCGCGACGGGTGTTTCTCGCTTTCGTGTCCTCGTGCGAGCGAGAAATGCGGAGTCGGACACTGTCGAACCTTTCTGGTGGGGGGACGGGCAAGGTCTCGGACGGGCTTCAGGTCCGGGCTCGGGGTCGTGACGGGGTCATGTCATTGATGCTTCTGGTCGGCCGTCAACAGCCCCGCCGTGCCGGGGCGGTGCGGGTCAGGTGGCGCCCGGGACCGGGAGTCCGCACGCGAGCCTGGCGTTGGACAGTTGCTCCTCGGGGTCGCCCAGCGCGCTCCACGGCATCCGGGAGGCATACGGGCCCATGGCCGCGAAGACCGGTCTCGCCTCGAACTCGCACTGCGCCATGAACAGGGCGTGCGCCAGATACGCCAGGTCCAGTACCGGGGTGAACTCGTAGTCCGCCACTTCGGGAAGCCAGTGCTGGTAGACGCCCAGCGCTGTCGCCTTCCACTGGGGCTGTTCCCAGGTGCGGCTCGCCAGCTGCGAGGAGGGGTCGTGCTCCTCGATCAGGGCCACCAGAGGCAGCAGGCGCAGCGCGGAGGAGGCGGGGGCCCGCTGGCCCAGGAACGCGGCGACGTCCCAGGCCGCGTTGGTCGAACCGCCGTGGCGGGCGAAGAAGAAGGCCAGGAACCGGTGGTGGGCCTCGCGGTGCAGGGGGTCCAGCCGGAGGATGTGCGAGAGCAGCGTCCACGGGCCGGGTGGTGCGGTGAGCAGTCCCTGGGGTGCCGGATCGCGAGGCCGCTGCAGCCGGGACAGTGCCAGTTCGGTCACCCATGGTGTGGGGTCCCTGGGAGCCATCAGCGCCGCCCGATGGCAGGCCGCGAACGCGATGCGTCCCAGGTCGACGGCGTGCCGGTTGTGTGTGTCGGCCGCGCGCAACGCCCTCAGCACGGCCACTCGCGCCCACAGCAGCGTCGACTCCGTGCTCGGCTCCTCGGACAGCCAGCGCTCCGCCAGGTCCGAGTCGGCCGCCTCCGATGCCAGCACGAGCGACCGGTGGGCACGCAAGCCGAAATCTCTGCGGGCGTCCACGAGCGCCTCGTGTGCGCTCAGGTAGCGGCCCGCGCGCACGTCCACGCATGCTCGCGCCAGCTGACGGTCATCGGCCGCCGGATGCCATACGTACTGCCCTTCGAAAAAGCCAGCGGTCATGCTCCCCTGCCGAATCTGCCGTCCCTGCCTGACACCGCTGCCCGCAAGCGCACAATCCGGACATGCCGAATTCAACCGGGAATCATCTCCAGCACCCGGCAGCAAGGCACACCTTACTCAGCGCCAAGTCCGACCGGAACCTGCAATCCGAATCGCCTGGCACAGGGACCCCATTCTTCCCCTTCCGTCCCCCGGATTCGCCCCGCGATCGCGAGGGGGCGTATGAGTTTGGCATATGCCGGTCTGCTCGGAGGATATTCGGCGGGAGAATCCGCGACAGGTTGAATCCCTAACTTCCGGTGTTCATCGTGGAGCTGACAGGTGGCGTAACGGTCGGGGAAGGCCGATCCCTGGACGGCCTGGCAGACGTCGCCGGGGGGCCTGGTTTCCCAGCCGGCGATCTGGATCAGCCCGGGGCTGCTGCCGAACGGGGCCACTCCGTAGAAGGACTTCGACGAGGTCGGGACGTCCGTGATCTGTTCGGGCGTGCCCCAGCCGGTGCTCGGCCGCTGCTGGAAGATCCCGAGTGAGTCGTGGTCGACGGGCTCCAGGTAGTTGACGAACTTCGACTCCTGCATCGCCGTCATCAGTGCGATGACCTGGCCCTGTTCGGGAATCTGGGCGCCCTTGCCGACGCCGATCACCGTACGGGCGTTGGCGAGTTCCTCCGGGCCGAGGTCGG
>NZ_JBOHCV010000758.1:0-10704 GCF_050698815.1 Streptomyces sp. | reverse complement strand
GCGGCGAGCCGCCCGGGGGGCTCACTCGCCCGACTCATCGTCCTCGTCGACGACTTCGACACCCTCGTCGACCCCGCGCTGGGCAATCCGGGCCGTCCGGCCGCGGGTTCGGTGGTGCGCGCCCTGGAGTCAGTGGCCCGGGACGGGGCACGGCTCGGGGTGCACCTGGTGGCGGCGAGCGGCCGCACCGACCGGACAGCCGACACCGCCGTCGCCCGGGCGGCGGCGCTGCGCGTTGAGCTGACCGGTGTGGGAGGCGCGGATCCCGTCCCCGGCCGCGGCACGCTCACCACGCTCCACGACGGCACGGTCACCGCCTTCCAGTCGGGCCGGGTCACCGGCCGCATCCCGCGTACCTCGACGCAGCGTCCGGCCGTCGTGCGGCTGGACTGGACCCGCGCCGGTGATCCGCCAACCCGGCGCCCCGTACGGGAACTGGGCAACGGCCCGACCGATCTCGCACTGCTCGCCAGCGCGACGGACCGGGCCGCGCGGTCACTTGGGCTGGACCCCCAGGAAACGGGCACGTCTGTGGCCGGCAGGTCACGGAGTGGTCAAGATGATGGTTCCGAGAGCTAACAAAGGATTGCGGGACCTGCCCGTCCGGCGTAGGAATTTGCGCACGGGGTGGAGGGCGCGGACCAGAAGCCCTCATGCCCGTGTGACACAACAGCACGGCAGCCGAACGGGGGCCGTGCCTCAGATGGGGACGGCGGGAAGCTATGCGTACTAGGCTCCGTGCGACTGGTACTTCACGTACCACGAGCAACATCAGCACCTTCGGCGGCATCCGCACCACCAGGACGGCCGCGCGTGCAGCGGTTGCCCTGTGCACGGTCGCGGCTCTGTCGATGACCGCCGCCTGTGGCGGTGGCGGCAGCGACGACAAGGGCGGCTCCTCCTCCCAAGCGGACGAGAAGAGCGTCAAGCTGCCCAAGCTCAAGGGGGAGAAGCTCCAGGTCGCCGCCGTCTGGACAGGCGACGAAGGCAAGAACTTCGCCAAGGTCCTCGACGCGTTCGAGAAGCGGACCGGTGCCGAGGTGGAGCTCACTCCCACCGGCGACAACGTGGCCACGTACCTCGGTTCCAAGATCGAGGGTGGCGCGCCGCCGGACGTCGCGATGCTTCCGCAGGTGGGCGTGTTGAACGAGTTCGCCGAGAAGGGCTGGCTCAAGCCCGTCGACGACGCCACCAAGGCGCAGCTCAGCAAGAACTTCTCCCAGGGCTGGCAGGACCTCGGCGCCAACAAGGGCAAGCAGTACGGCGTGTACTTCAAGGGCGCCAGCAAGTCCTTGATCTGGTACAACACCGCCGCGTACGAGAACGCGGGCGTGGGCGAGGCGAAGACCTGGAAGGACTTCCTCAAGAACGCGCAGACCATCGCCGACTCCGGCGTCGAGCCGGTCTCCGTCGGCGGCGGCGACGGCTGGGTGCTCACCGACTGGTTCGAGAACATCTACCTCTCGCAGGCCGGTCCGGAGAAGTACGACCAGCTCGCCCAGCACAAGATCAAGTGGACCGATCCCTCGGTCAAGAAGGCACTGACCACCCTCGGAGAGCTGTTCGGCAAGAAGGAACTGCTCGCCGGCGGCAACAAGGGTGCGCTGCAGACCGACTTCCCCACGTCCGTGACGAAGGCCTTCGACTCCACGGACTCCCCGAGCGCCGCCAGCGTCTTCGAGGGAGACTTCGTCGGCATCAACGTCGCCAAGGAAACCAAGGCGAAGATCGGCAAGGACGCGAAGGTCTACCCGTTCCCGTCGGTGGGCGGTGAGGCCCCGGTGGTCACGGGTGGTGACGCTGCCGTGGCGCTGAAGGACAGCAAGGCCGCTCACGCCCTGATGACCTTCCTCGCCTCCACCGAGGCAGCGGCGGTCTGGGCCCAGGAGGGCGGATTCGTCTCGCCCAACAAGGAACTGGACGGCTCGGCCTACCCGAACGACGTGCAGCGCGAGATCGCCAAGGCGATGATCGATGCGGGCGACGACTTCCGCTTCGACATGTCCGACCAGACCCCGGCCGCCTTCGGCGGCACCAAGGGCAAGGGTGAGTGGAAGGCACTGCAGGACTTCCTGAAGAACCCGAAGGACGTCGCCGGCGCGCAGAGCGCCCTCGAGGCAGCCGCCGCCAAGGCGTACAAGGACTGACGCCCAGCGGCACAACAGCCGGTGCCGGGCCCGTCGTTCGCGACGTGCCCGGCACCGGCGTCGCCGCCGGACCCGGACCGACCTCGACCTGAACATCCGTACCCGGACAGGGGACACCACCGTCATGCCCTCCCCCCAAACCTCTCCACCCACAGACGAACCACCCGGCGCCGCCTCGGCGCCCGCCGGGCCGCGCACCAAACCCGCCAGCGTCTCCGTGATGCGCTCGCGGCCCTGGATCGCCTTCTCGTTCCTGCTGCCCGCCATGCTGCTGCTGGGCGCCCTGGTCGTCTATCCCATCCTGTACTCGGTCTTCCGCAGCACCTTCGACGCTTCCGGATCGGGCTTCGTCGGGCTCGGCAACTACGTCGAGGTCTTCACCGACGACAACATCCTGACCGCGTTCAAGAACAGCATCATCTGGGTCATCGTCGTGCCGTCCGTGTGCACCGCGCTGGGTCTGATCTTCGCCGTCCTGACCGAACGGGTGCGCTGGGGCACGGCGTTCAAGCTGATCATCTTCATGCCGATGGCGATCTCCATGCTCGCCTCGGGCATCATCTTCCGGCTCGTGTACGAGCAGGACCCCCAGCAGGGCGTCGCCAACGCCGTCTGGGTCGGGGTGCACGACACCTTCGCCGAATCCTCCGCCTGGCCCGGCGCCCGGCCCCGGCCCAACGCCGACCTGGCCAAGTCCGGCGGCGGCGACTTCACCACCAAGTCGTCGGTCTCCGCGGCCGATCCGGCCAATCTCGGGCTCGTGGGCGTGCCGCCGAAGGACGCGGCAGGCGCCGCCGAGGCCAAGACCGCACCGTCCGGCAAGGCCGGCGCGGTCACCGGCACCGTGTGGCTCGACTTCGCCCCCGGTGGCACCGGCAAGCCCGACGTCATCGACCAGAAGGAGAAGGCCCTCAGCGGTATCACCGTGGAAGCGGTCAAGGGCGGCAAGGTCGTCGGTACGGCCAAGACCGGCGGCGACGGTACGTTCTCACTCCCGTCCGAGGCCGACGGAGCCAAAATCCGCTTGCCGGCCTCGAATTTCGCGGAGCCCTACAACGGCATCGACTGGCTCGGCTCGACCCTGGTCACGCCCTCCATCATCGGCTCCTACATCTGGATGTGGGCGGGCTTCGCGATGGTGCTGATCGCGGCCGGACTCGCGGGCGTACCCCGTGAGTTGCTGGAGGCCGCCAGAGTCGACGGCGCGAACGAGTGGCAGGTCTTCCGCAAGATCACCGTTCCGGTACTGGCTCCCATCCTCGGAGTCGTCGTCATCACGTTGATGATCAACGTGATGAAGATCTTCGACCTCGTCTACATCATCGCCCCGAGCGCGAGTCAGAACGACGCCAACGTGCTCGCCCTCCAGCTGTATCTGTCGTCCTTCGGCGCGGGATCCAACCAAGGCATCGGCAGTGCCATCGCCGTCATCCTGCTGCTGCTCGTCGTGCCGGTGATGGTCGTCAACGTCCGTCGCCTGCGAAGGGAGTCCCGCCGATGACCGCAGTCAGCGCGGCCCAGCCAGATCCCACCGCCGCAATCGACTCGGCGCCGAAGGCGACGCCGCCTTCCGGGCAGCAGAAGTCCTCGGTCGCCGCCCGGCTGATCTCGCTCACCGGCCACTGGGCGGTGCGGCTCGGCCTTGTCGTGATCGCACTCGTGTGGCTGATGCCGACCGCCGGGCTGCTGAGTTCGTCGCTCCGCAGTCCGGAAGACATCGCCGTCTCCGGCTGGTGGCAGGTCTTCGACCTCAACTCCAGCTTCCCCTGGGTGATCAACGCGAGTCAGCTCACAGGCGCGAACTACGACTCGCTGCTCGCCAACGAACTGGTGACGGGCTCGCTCTTCACCACGTTGCTGATCACCGTCCCTTCCACGATCACCGTGGTGATCATCGGCGCGCTCGCGGGCTACGCCTTCGCCTGGCTGGACTTCCCCGGCCGGGACTGGTGCTTCCTCGTGGTCGTGGGGTTGCTCGTGGTGCCGGTGCAGGTCGCCCTCATTCCGGTGGCCAAGCTCTTCAACACCCTGGGCCTCTTCGAGACCACGCCCGGTGTGGTCGTCTTCCACACAGCCTTCGGGCTGCCGTTCGCGGTCTTCCTGCTCCGCAACTTCTTCGCCGAGATACCGCGCGAACTGCTGGAGGCCGCCCGTCTCGACGGTGCCGGCGAAGTCCGGCTCTTCACCCGGGTCGTGCTGCCCCTGGGCGGCCCGGCGATCGCCTCACTGGGCATCTTCCAGTTCCTGTGGGTGTGGAACGACATGCTGGTGTCGCTGATCTTCGCCGACGCCAGCAGTCCACCGATCACGGTGGCGCTGCAACAGCAGGTCCGCCAGTTCGGCAACAACATCGACGTACTGGCCCCGGGCGCGTTCGTCTCGATGATCATTCCTCTGATCGTCTTCTTCGCCTTCCAGCGGCAGTTCGTCTCCGGGATGATGGCGGGCGCGGTGAAGTAACCGGCACCGCGGCACGCGGGGCGGACCGCCCCGTCAACGGCCCCGGGCGCGCAGCGCCCGGGCCAGCGACCGGGTGAGCACCGGCGGCAGTACGTCACGGGCGATCCGGCGGGGCAGCGAACCGCCCGGCCGCCCGGACCCGCCGGTCCGCCCCGCACCGTCACCCTTCACCTTCCCGTCCCGGGCCCCGGCCCGGGATGTCTGATGCCGGGAGACCGGCACCCGCGGCGCTGCCGCCTTGCGTCCCCCCACCAGCAGCAGCCGGTGCCCGGCGACGTCCTGCCACTGCAGCCAGCAGTCGCCGCGCTCGCGCAGCGCCGCGTGCAGCTCGTCCTGTACGGCGGCCGGGTCGCCCCAAGTGCCGTAGAACTTCTGACTGGTGACACATATCGGCCGCAGCCCGCCCTCCAGCACGGCCTGCCAGGTGGCGCAGGAGACGCCCGGTGTGTGCTCCGAGCGGTAGTCGTCGAGGACGACGAGGCCCTCCGGCGCGAGTGTGCCGCGGGCGGCGGCGATGTCGGGGTGCACGTGCTCGTACATGTGGGACGCGTCCACGTGCACGAAGCGGCAGCTGCCCGCCGCCACCTCCTCGGGGACGACGGACGTCGGCGCGTGCAGCACGCGCGGCAGCTCGTCGTGGAAGGAGAGGAAGTTGGCCTCGAAGGCGCGGCGGGTCAGCGTCGCGTAGGAGCCGCGCATCTCCCGCTCGTTGTGCCGGGTGGGGGCTTCGGAGCCGAACAGGTCGCAGACCGTGAAGGTCTCCTCCGCCCGCAGGTACGCGCGCATCATGATGGCGCTCTTGCCCAGGTAGGCGCCCATCTCCAGCAGGTCGCCGCGCTGTTCCAGCCGCCGCTGCCGCTCCAGGAACCAGTCGAAGAGAACGATGTCGCCGTTGTAGAACCAGCCCGGCACGTCGGAGAAGTACCGGGGCTCGGGCAGCTCGTCGGCCTTGGCCGCGGCGGTGGAGGCGTCGGTGTGGGTGGTGGCGGCTGCGTTCATGAGGCACTTCTCCTCGAAGGACGGAGGCGGGCGGCCGATGCCGGAGGACGCCCGGGGCTATCGCCCTGTATAGACGGGGGCCGCCCGTACGCGCACGCCCGCACGGCCGCTCCGAAAAGGGCTTCGGCTGACCGACGGGCCGCGTCCACCGACGGTTCAGCTGGTGTTGCGCCCCCGACCGCGCGAGCGCCCCGTGAGGCGAACGCGCGCACCCCCCCGGCGGGCCCTGGGCACACTCATCCGATGAACACGGTTACTCCATGTCGTACTGGCTATTTTCACACCAGATAGGAACAATGCCTCCCGAACGGGGGCATTACGCATGCCCACTCCAGCGCGGCACCTGTGAGGACCTGCCCAGATGAAGATCGCTTTCCTGCTGGACAACGCCTACGGAATCGGCGGAACGATCCGCTCCACGGTGAATCTCTCCCGGGCGCTGGCCGATCGTCACACGGTCGAAGTGGTCAGCCTCCGCCGGACGGTCCGCGAGACCGCCCTCCCCTTCGACCCCCGGGTCACCATGACCCACCTGATCGATCTGCGCCGCGAGGCACGCGCGTACGACGGCGACGATCCCCGCTTCCACGAGCCCAGCCAACGCTTCACCGAGGGCGCCGACCACCTCGAACGCGGCATCGCCACCCGGCTCGGCGATGTCCGGGTCGAGGAATACCTGTCCCGTACGGACGCCGACGTCGTGATCGCCACCCGCCCCAAGATCAACGACTATCTGGCGGCCTACGGCAGCGACCGCTACCTGCGCATCGGGCAGGAGCACCTGACCCACGCGATGCACAGCAAGCATGTGCGCACCCACCAGGACGCGGCGATCCCGCACCTGGACGCCTTCGTCACCGTCTCCTACGCCGACGCGGCCAACTACCGCGCCGCCCTTCCCGGCGCCGGCACCGCAACCGCCGACGGCGAGGCTCTGATCACCTGCATCCCGAACGCCGTCCCGGCGGTGGACGTCGAGCCGTCCGACGGGGACAGCAAGCTGATCGTCGCCGCCGGCCGGCTGATCAAGGTCAAGCGGTACGACCGCCTGATCAGCGCGTTCGCCCTGGTGTCCGCCCAGCACCCGGACTGGCGGCTGCGGATCTACGGGCGGGGCCGGCAGCAGGCGACACTGCGCGCGAAGATCGACACGCTGGGACTCTACGACCGGGCGTTCCTGATGGGCCCGCACTCCCCCATCGAGACCGAGTGGGCCAAGGGCGCCATCGCTGCGGTCTCCTCCGACGGCGAGTCCTTCGGGATGACCCTCGTCGAGGCCATGCACTGCGGTGTGCCGGTCATCAGCACGGACTGCCCCTACGGGCCCGGCGAGATCATCGACAACGGGCACGACGGCCTGCTCTCACCGCTGGGCGAGGAGCCGTTCAGCGTCCGCGCGTACGCCGACGCGCTGATCCAGCTCATCGAGAACCCCGAGCTGCGGTACCGGATGGGCCAGGCCGCGCTGGACAAGGCCGCCCGGTACGCGCCGGAACGCATCGCCGGCGAGTACGAACAGTTGATCGAGAAACTGCTGACACAACGTCGCCCCTCCGCTGCGCAACCCGATGAAGCCGGGTCCAAGGCCGAGGCCGGGGCCAGGACCGGGACGGTGCCCGAGCCCGTCAGCACGGTCGCCCTCACACCGGGCACTCCCGGCCGCACCCCCGCCGCGCCCCCCGCCCCCGCCTCGACCCGCCCGCTCCGCCGCCGCATGCGGCGGCTCGCCGTGCGCACCCTGGGGCCCGTACTGCGGCCGGCGCTCCGGCAGTGGCGGCGGCACCGCGGCACGGAGCGTCCCACCCCGAAGCTGCGCCGCCCCCTCGCGCGCGCCCGGGTCGCCACGGACGGCTCGCTCGTGTTCCGGCTGCTCGCCAAGCGGCTTCCCAAGGACGAGTCGGTGCTGGTGATGCACGCCCGCCGCGCGGGCCCCGAACCGCTCCGGCTCCCGCTGCCGCCACGCGCCAAGGCTGTCGACGGCTGGGTGGAGGTCCGGCTCAAACGCGGCGCGCACACGTTGCCGGAGGACCGCTGGGACGTCCATGTGGAACGGGTGGCGGACGGCAAGCGCAAGCGGGTGCACTCCGGACTCGTCGAGACCGCCCGGCTGCTGTCGATGCCCGCCCCGCTCGACGGTGCGGGCGCCCTCGCCGCCTGGGTGCCCTACACCACCGTCGACGGCTATCTGGCGGTCCGCGCCTGGCACCGCCCCGGCCACGCGGAAGTCACCTCGGTCGAACTCGGGCAGGACAGCTGCACCGTACGGGCCGACCTGTACGGGCACGCGGCCCGCCCGGACGCGGCGGCCAAGGGCACCGTCCTCGCCGTCTCCCGCACCGAGTCGGAACCCGGCTTCGAGCTGCCCGTCCAGCTGTCCGCCGAGCCGCCGGTGTCCCCCACCGAGCCCACCGCCGCCACCGACCTCATGGCCCCCGCTCCGTCCCTCTCCTTCGAGCTGCCCTACGAACTCCCGGCAGCACTCGACTCGGGCGATACGAAGGGGGTCTGGGACCTGTGGCTCAGGCCGGGTGCCCAGGGGACGGTGCCTGTCCGCTTCGGCCGGCTGCTGGGCGATCTGGCCGACCGCAAGAAGACCGATCTGGTGCCCCGCGTCCGGCTCGGCGAGACCGAGACCGGGCTGCGGCTCTATTTCTCGCTCAGCAACGACCTGGTCGTGGCCCTCCAGCCACTGCCGCTGGCCGAGCGGGCCGAGGTGCTGGCGGCGGACGCCGCCCCCGCGACGCCTTCGGCGCCGACGGCTCACAGTGCCTCTTCCTCCCCGAGCACCTCGGCCAGCAGTACCTGATCGGCACCGGCGGAAGCCCTCACCGGCTCGTCCGTCCGGCCGTCCAGCCCGTCGGCGAGCTGCGCACCGCAGCGCACCCGGTGGGCCTCCGCCTCGACCCGCAGGTCGAGCACGGCACGGTCGAAGCGGACCGGTGAGGGCGGTTCGTCCGGGCCGAGCAGATACGCCTTGAGCTCCATGCGGTCCGCGCGCCGCGTGTCCGCGGACGGGTCGCGGACCGACTCCAGCAGGGCCGCCATCCCGTCCGCCGCCGCGGTGAGGATGGTGGCGGCGCGTACGGTCGGGAAGCCCGCGCGGAACTCCTCCTCCGGCAGGCCCGTGGTGTTGACGACCGCGTAGGGCTTCTCGCTGCTGAGGTAGTCGGACAGCACGCTGGAGACGTCCGAGACGAGCAGGTCGGCCTGGTTGAAACAGGTGTAGATCCCCGGCCGCGCTCCGGTGATGACCAGGTGCTGCCACGGCGGGGACGCACGCCAGTAGCACTCCTCCCAGCCGGCGACGGCCTCGAGGACGGCTGCGGCGCCCGACTGCGCGGGGGCGGGACCGGGGACGGGACCGGCGGCGGCGGCGGGACCGGGGGCAGGCGCGGGAGCGACCGGTGCGGGCTGCAGCAGCATCCGCTCCGCCTCGTCCCCGCCCCGGCGGCGACCGGGCTTGCTGAGAGCCGTCAGCTCCGCGGTACGCCGCGCCAGCTCGACTTCCGCTTCCGCGACCGCTGATGCCTCCGCTTCCGCGTCCGCGCGGGAGCGGGCATCGGAGCGGGCCGCGGCGGCACGCCGCTCGTTGGCCTCGGCGATCAGGGCGCGGACGCGTCCGTCCGCCTCCTTCACCGCCGGGTCGACCGAACCGGTCATCGGGTGCGGCTTATAGAGCAGCCGCACCCGCTCATCGGCGAGCAGCGCGGTCACGACCGCCTCCCCGGCCAGTGCGAGGGAGGTGTTGCCGGGATCGTCCGTCCAGCCCTCCCAGGTGGGCGCGTACAGCACGGTGAGGCGGTCGCCCGGGGCGGGCGGCCCGGCGTACGGGCGGATGGGGGTCAGCTGCGGCCGGCCCACCTCGACCACGTCCGGGTCGGCGACTCCGATGTCGGCCAGCCGGTAGCGCTCCCGGGCCGCCGGTCCGGCCACCCATACCTGGTCGTAGGCCTTGGCGTACGGATTGCAGGAGGAGAGCTTGTCGCTCTCCCCGTGGTTGATGAAGGCGTGCTTGATGGTGGGGATGCGGAGCACCTGGGAGGTCTTGCCGGAGTTCGCCGGGTGCAGCAGCACCGGCAGTGTGGAGTGCTCCAGCCGCATCAGATGGGCGACCCGGGGGATGCACAGGACCGGTACGTCAGTGGCGTCGATGCGCTGCACCATGAACCGCTCCCGCAGCACGATGACGGGCCGGCCCGACAGTCCTTCCAGCGTCGAGAGCCACATGTTCGCCTGGTACGCCGAACTCGTGCCGCCGGAGAAGTACATGCCGACCGTCGGCCGGTAGGCAGCCAGCCACCCGTCGAGCCAGGCCAGCACCTCCTCCTCCCCGGCCGGCCGTTGCCCGGGCAGCAGCCGGCACGCCAGCTGTACGACGCCGGCGAGCAGCACCGTCCAGCACATCACCCCCACCCACGCGCCCCAGCGCGCGTCGCCCGTGGCGGCGGTGACCCCCATGCCGCCCGTGACCAGCGCGGTGGTCCCCCACAGCCGTGCCGCGCCGTACCGCCCGAAGAGCGCGGGCGGGGCGGGGGTGAGACGGAGCGCGGAGGCGTCGATGTTGCGCGTGACGATCGGCAGCCTGCGGGAACGCCGTACCCGGGCCGCCACCCCCTGGCACAGGAAGTGCGTCGCCCAGCAGCCGAGCAGCGCCACCAGCAGCCACGCCGCGGCAGGCGCCGGGCGCAGCACGCCCAGTTGCGCCAGCCCGCCCAGCAGAAGACCGTCCCGGAGCAGTTGCCGTACGGGGTGATACAGCTGGGCGCGGGCCAGGCCGCGGGCCAGTCCCCGCTGCCCCCTCAGCAGCCGCGCCTCGCACAGGATGCCGAGCGTCGCCCCGGCGATGACGAGCGCCGTGGACGGGAGCAGGATGCCCAGCAACTGCAGCACGTACCCGAGAGCGAGCAGAGCCAGCAGGGCAAGGGTGACGACCGCACGGCGCGACGGCCGCCGGCCTCCTGCCCCGGCGTTCGATTCGGTGCGCATGGGCCTCCCCTGGGGCGTGCCCTCGACGGTCCCTTCCAGCTAAGACCGTCCGCGGGGTCTCCGCGCCCCGGAGACCGCCGAACGTGCGTCCGGGCACACGGCAGTGCCCGGA
>NZ_JBOHCV010000757.1:0-3158 GCF_050698815.1 Streptomyces sp. | reverse complement strand
GCAGACCATCGAGCCGCGTACCGGGCGGCCGTCCCGGACCCTCGCCATCCACAGCGCTCATGGACCGCCCTCCGCCAGAATGGGAGGAAATACCCGAATCCTCCTTCCCGAACAGTAGCCGCTGCCGTTACCGGGCGACACGCGAGCGCCCCCGGGCCGCAGCCCGCACCCACGCCCGCACCGCCCCTCCCGCCATCCGCTAACCTGTCTGGGTCGCGGTCGCCCTACGGGCGGCCCACGCCTCCGTAGCTCAGGGGATAGAGCACCGCTCTCCTAAAGCGGGTGTCGCAGGTTCGAATCCTGCCGGGGGCACAGCGCGAACGGGCTGGTCAGAGACCAGTTCTTCACTGCCCGTCTGGGGTTCCCGAGGCGGGCGGTACGCATTCCGCACACATGAATCCAGAGGGTCACCCGCGCGGGCGGCCCTCTTGATGGCGGCTGATCGAGCAGACCGGCGAACGTCGCCAGTTCTTTCCGCCGCGCGAACATGAACTGCCGCTTCGCGTCGAGAGCATCCGCCGCCTCGCCGAGCCGGTCGCGCCACAGCATGCCCGTACCGGTCGAGCGTCATGGTTGCGGACTTATGGCGCCCCGCTACCGACGCCGGGTAAGACTAACCTCGATCTTTCGTGACGGTCCGTCGAGTTCTTCGGCGGGCCGTTTCGGCTGTCCGGACCGGTTGTGGGCAGGGCGGCAGCCCGGCTGTCGCGTCGGGTGGGCGCCGGGTTCCACGTCTCCGGCGGGTTCTTCAGGTTCGTAGGGGAGGGAACTGGCTGGTCAGCCAGGGTTCGGGAGTGCGTCGAGTCGCTGGAGTGCGCCTGTGATGACGTCGGTCCAGGGCCAGTGGCGGGCGAATCTCAGGTGGCGTCTGCGGGCGCTGGTGACGAGCTGGGTGGCGGCGGAGAACAGCCGGAGCCGGAGCCGGCGGGGTTCCCAGAAGCGGGCTTTGCCGGTCAGAGCGAACATCGGCATCCAGGCCAGCAGGTCGAGTGCGAGCTGGACGATCTCCAGCCAGATCCGGTTCTGCGCGGTGTCGTGAAGGGGCAGGTTGCGCAGGCCGGTGGCGCGGGCAGCCCGGATGCAGTCCTCGGCGCGGGCCCGTCGGCGGTGCCGCAATTCCAGATCAGCGATCGCGAGGTCAGCGGTGTTGGTCGCGAAGCACGTCAGCCGCAGACCGTCGGCGTCGGTCAAACGCAACGGGGCTCCGGGGTGGGGTCGTTCCTTGCGGACGATCAGCCGCATCCCCTTCGGCCAGCCCTTGAGACAGTCGCCGTCGAGTTCGGCGACCCAGGCGCCGTCGCGGATCTCGCCGCCGGGCTCGACGGCCGGCGTCCACGCCGAGGAGGGAACCTTCAACACCGCTTGATGGATGACATCGGTGATGGCCATGCCGACCGAGTAGGACAGCCAGCGGCCGCGCTGGGTCAGCCAGGCCACGAACTCGTGGGTGCCGCCGGCTGAGTCGGTGCGGATCAGGGTGGACCGTCCGCGCCGGTGTTTCTTCGGCAGCTGGGCCAGTGCCAGTTGAGTCGTTTCGATGTGGTCGGCCGCGGTGTTGCTGCCCGCGTTCCCGGGCCGCAGCAGGGCGGCGACCGGCTCTCCGCTGCCACTCGGTCCGTGGTCGACGAAGGCCATCAGCGGATGGTGGCCGAAGGTCTTCTTCCATGTCGCGGTGGCGTCCTGCTTCTCCGAGTGCGCCAGGACCAGGACTCCGTCCAGATCCACGATCACCTGCCCGGTCGCGTCCGGAGCCGCAGAACCGGCCAACTTCCAGACTCGCGATCGGACTTCGGCCCGCGCGGTGCGGATCGCTGTCAGGGCCTTCGATCCGGACGCGGCGAGGGCATCGATCAGCCGGGAAACGGTCGGATCGGAGGCCACCGGACCGAACACACCCGGCTCCGCCCGCAGCATCCCGACGTCGGCGAGGCAGTCCCCGCCCAGCGCGACCGCAAGAGCCACATCCAGCAGGACCTTGCCCGGATCGTGCACCGCACGAGGACGCCGCCACGACGCCAATGCCGCCGACATCGCCTGATCCAGCCCGGACTTGCGGATCGTCTCGACAAGCAGCACACCACCGGCCTGCGAGACCACCCCACGACCACCGCCCTCGGCGCGGACACGCGGATAGGACCCGATACGCTTCTTCACCTGGGAAGTGCCTCCGACGGTGGCGGGAACAGGGATCTCGACATTCCATATTCTCGCTGGTCAGAGGCACTTTCTGCTTACGTGATCACCCATCGGACACCGCACCTCGCGAAAGCCCGAGGCTAATAGCCCCGCCTATCTGCCGGGAGGGAACGCCAGGATGGGCACGGGGCCCACAGCGCGTACGACGAGGGCCCCGCTGTCCGCTTCATCCCGCACGGGGCACGGGACGTGGCGGAGTCCTACGGCACCCGGACGGGTACCGGGTTGTCCGGGTTGTCGAGCCAAACCCGTTGACCGTGTGGCGAGACCGTCAGCCCGTACCGGTCGAACCGCGGCTCACCCTCGGCTCTCCACCAGCGGATCACGGTCTCGGCCTCATCCCACAGCCGGCGCGGTCCCGACTGCACGATGCCGTACTCGGTACGTCCCTTCTCGAAGTCGGCCGTAGCCCACGACGATGCGGCCATGTCGAACAGCCACAACCGATAGGTCCCGTCCTTGCCCCAGACCGGGCGACAGAACAGGTCCGGCACCTGCACGCCGAGGGTGAACATGTGGTGCCAGTCGCCCATGTCGTCGGGCGACAGGCCCGACAGTCTCTTGTCGCCCCTCGCCGGCCACTCCTCGTCGCCGAGGTAGGCACTCGTGGGCGGGAACGTTTCGCGCTGGTCCCGCAGGCGCATGAACGCCGAGGACAAGACGAACGGGCCGGACGCCGTACCGTCTTCGCCGACTGTCAGCCGCGCGATGCCCTGACCTCCGTATGGCGGACCCCACGGGGCGACGATGACCGCTCCGGCCAGCGTCTGCTGCACCCACGCGTAAGGAAGCGTCCCGATCGAACAGGTAGCGATTACCCGGTCGTACGGAGCCTTCTCCGCGTACCCCGTGGAGCCGTCGCCCACGACGGACAACGGCGCGAGGTCCGTCGCGGCGAACCGGCGCTGGGCCTCCTCCGCCACCGCCGGGTCGACCTCGATCGTCACGACGTTGCCGGGGCC
>NZ_JBOHCV010000756.1:0-4787 GCF_050698815.1 Streptomyces sp. | reverse complement strand
CAGCACGGTGAGGCGGGAGCGGGCGCCCGCCCCGGCTGCCGCCCGGGGGGCCTCGTCACCGGACGGCAGCGGCAGGCCGCAGCCCACGACCACCACGTCCGCCGCGACATCCGGTTCCCCGGCCAGTTCCAGGCCGGCCGCCCGGCCGTTCTCCTCCTGCACACCCAGCACTTCGGTGCCGAAGCGGAACTCCACCCCGCGCTCCACGCACCGTTCATGGAGGGCCCGCGCGAGCGCCCGCATTCCGCCGCGCACGTACCAGCTGCCGAAGGTGTGCTCCAGGTAGGGCAGCACTGTCGCGCTCGCGGGAGCCGTGCGCGGGTCGAGGCCGTACGCGTGCGCGTAGCCGGCCAGCAGGGCGGCCAGCCTGGGGTCGCGCAGCTCGTCGGCGGCGACCTCGGCGAGAGTGGGGGCACGGCGGCGCAGCAGTCCCCTGCCGCGGAGCGCGGGATAGGGGTCACGGGGGAGTCCCCTCAGGGCGCGCGGATCTCCGACGGCGCTCAGCGGCTCCTCCAGCAGTGGACGCCGGGTGGCCTCCCACGCGGTACGCGCCCGGGTGAGCAGGTCCGCCCAGCGCACCCCCGTGCCCGCCCCCAGCGCGCTGTCCAGCGCGGTGATCACCGCGGCCCGGGAGCCGGAAGGCAGGGACACCGCCGTACCGTCCGCGAAGACGTGCCGCACCGCGGGATCGAGCTGGACGAGTTCGACGCGGTCCTCGAGCGGCTCCCGGCCGGTCTTGACGAAGAGGTCGCGGTAGACGGCAGGCAGCTGCAGCAGCCCGGGGCCGGTGTCGAAGCGGAAGCCGTCGCGCTCGTAGCGCCGCACTCCGCCGCCGTAGGTGCCGGTCCGCTCGTACACCGTCACCTTGTGCCCCGCGACAGCCAGCCGCGCGGATGCCGCCATTGCGCCCAGCCCGGCGCCGACCACCGCGATACGTGCCATGACGAGGGACTTTAGCCGGACAGCCGGGTGACTGAGCCGGGTGGGTGGTGCTACCCGGGAGCGCATGTGCGCACGTCTGAGTAGCACTACCTAGCCTCTTGGTTGAGTATCCGAGCGGATGGGCCGGGACCGCGCCGAAGGGCAGAGTGTGGGACACGGCAAGGGGCGCTGCTCCAGCACCGCCGACACGGGGCGGCGGAACGGCACAGCACCCCTTGCCGGGGGGAAGCGGGGGCACGGGGGCCCCGCGGGGGGAACGGGGAACGGGGAACGGGGAGACGGGGGAACGGCGTGTGCAGCCCCAGGACCGGGATGACTACCGGGGCTGCGCACTCCCCCCGACCCGCCCCTGCAGCAGCAGGGACAGCGCGCCGTGCACCTCGTCCAGGGAACGCTCGGGCTGAAACGCCTTCCAGTCCAGCGCCGCCACCAGCACCATGCCCACCAGCGCGGCAGCGGTCAGCTGGATGTCGATCTCGGCGCTCAGCTCGTCCTCCGCCACGCCCGCCCGAAGCTCCCTCTCCACCACCGCGACCGCCTCCGCGCGGACGACCATCAGGGTGGAGTTCCAGGTCCGGTTGGTGCGCCACAGTTCAGCCACGTACAGCTGCGTGAAGGCCGGATAGCGGTCGATGAAGACGAGCCCCGCGCGGACCATCGCGTCCAGCGCGTCCACCCGTCCGCCGCCGGCGTCGGCCGTCGCCTCGGCGGCCTGCCGCAGGTCCGCGGTGAGCAGTTCCACACCGTGCCGCAGCAGTTCCTCGAACAGTTCGTTCTTACTGGTGAAGTTGTAGTAGACGGTGCCCTTGGCGACACCGGCACGCTCGGCGATCTCCTCCACCGTGGTGGCCGAGAAGCCCTGCTCGGCGATGAGCGTGACCGCCGCCAGGAACAGCTTCTCCCTGGTCGAGTGCCGGCTGCGCCGGGTGCGTGCGCCGCCCGTGTCCCCGATGCCCGCGGTGCCGCTCGTCATGGACCAGATTCTCCTCTCACAGAGCGATCTCCGGGTGCAGTCTGTCAACGGTCCACACCTGTCTGCGGCGTGCGGTGACGGCCGTGAGTGCGAGCGCGCCGGCGGTGAAGGCGAGCAGCACCAGGCACGCTCGCCACACCGGCCACAGTTCGCCGCCGGTGATGAGATGCCGGAGTCCCTCGACGACGTAACTCATCGGGAGGAAGGAGTGCACGGCGTTGAAGAAGTCCGGGCTGGTCTGGATCGGATACGTGCCGCCCGCCGACGTCAGCTGAAGCATCAGCATCGCCAGTACGAGGATGCGGCCGGCGGGGCCGAAGCGGGCGTTGAGGAACTGCACGATGGCCGTGAAGCTCAGCGCCACCACCAGCAGGAAGCCCACCGTGCCCGCCGCGCGTGCCATCCGCAGCCCCAGTCCCCAGTGCAGCACGCTCAGCAGCGCGACCGCCTGGAGCACACCGATCGCCGCGACCGGCAGCCAGCCCGCGAGCGTGATCCGCCAGGCCGGCGTTCCCGCTGCCAGCGCGCGTCTGTTGAGCGGCGGCAGCAGCATGTAGGCGATCATCGCACCCACCCAGAGGGCGAGCGGGATGAAGTACGGCGCGAAGCCCGTCCCGTAGTCGGGCGCGGCATGGGCCTTGCCGGAGGTGAGATGGACCGGGTCGGCCAGCACGCCCGTACGGTCGTCGCGCTGCTGCTCGTCGTAGTCGGGGATCTTCTTGGCGCCGTCGTGCAGTCCGCCCGCCAGCCGCGTGGAGCCGTCGGCGAGTCGCACCATCCCGCCGGTCAGCGTGCTCGCGCCCTTGGTCAGCTTTCCGAGGCCGGTGTCCAGCCGCGCGGCGCCGGTCTCGGCGCTCGCCAGGCCGGTGTCGAGCCGGCCCGCGCCCCTGGAGACCTGGTGTGCTCCCTTGTTGAGCTTGTTGATCTGTGCGACCGCGGCCTCGAGGTCCTCGCCCAGGCGCGGGGCCCGTTTCGCGAGCGCGTTCGCCTGGGTGCGCAGATCGTCGAGGCCCTCACCGACCCGGGCCAGGTCCTGCTGCTTGACGATGGCGTCGACGTCCTTGGCGACGTCGGCCGCGGTGTCCGCCGCGTCAGCCGCCTTCTTCAACCGCGGGCAGGAGCTGTCCAGTTCGACGGGTCCCTCGCAGCGCACCCGGTACAGGCCGGCGAGGGTGTCGGCGGCCTCGCGTGAGTCGGTCCGCGCCGTGCGCGCGGCGGCCGGCAGTTCGTCGAGGTTGTCCTTGAGCGTCTTGCTGGTACGGGCGACGCCGCGGGCCGCCGTGCCGATCTCGTCCCCGTGCTCATCGAGGAACGGGCGCACCGTGCCGGCCACGCCGTCGACCTTGTCGGCCAGCTTCTGGGTACCGTCCGCGACCCGCTGTGAGCCCTTCTTCAGCGTGCCCGCGCCGGTGTGCAGCCGCGAGGTGCCGCTCTTGAGCCTGCCGCTGCCGTGCTCGGCGTCGCGCAGTCCGCCGGCCAGCCGCCCGGCGCCCTTCTGCGCCCGCCCGATGCCGCTGCCGAGGTCGTCGGCGCCGCGGGCCGCCTTCGCGGTGCGGCCGTGGAGGGTGGCGAAGGAGACGAAGATCCGGTCGTAGAAGCCCCGCGATGCCTTGCTGGAGGCGGCTGCCCGGATCTCGGAGAAGACGGTGCGGGATATCTGCCCGACGACGTAGTTGCTCGCGTCGTTCGTGCGTACCTTCAGCGCACCCGCCTGAGGGCTGTCGCCGGAGCTGGAGGCGACGCGCTCGCTGAAGTCGGCGGGTACGGTCAGCGACGCGTAATAGCGTCCGTCCTCGACCCCCTCGCGGGCGTCGGCGGAGCCGGTCTCGTGCCACTCGAAGGTGTCGCTGTCGCGCAGCCCTTTGACGATCGAGTCACCGGCGGCGAGCCGTCGCCCTTCGGACTCGGCGCCCCGGTCCTCGTTGACGAGGGCGACGGGCACCCTGTCGAGGCGCTCGTAGGGGTCCCAGAAGGACCACAGGTAGAGCGCTCCGTAGAGCAAGGGCAACAGCACCATCGCCGCCATCGCCGCGGCCGGCAGCCGGCCCCTGCCGAACCGCTTGAGCTCAAGGGCGGCCAGTCTCGGCGAGCGCATCAGTCGCCGCTCCCTTCGGTGTCCTGCCGGTCCTTCCGGCCTTCCGGGGCTTCCCGGTCTGTGCGTTCTGTGCGTTCCGCTCGGCCTGGTCCGGTCTGTTCGTGCTGCCAGGTCCGTGCGGCACGGGTGTGCGCGACGACCGCGTCCTCAGGTGCCCGGCTGCACACGGCCAGCACGGTGGTGCCCGCCTCCGCGACCGAACGCAGCAGCGACCAGGCCTGATCGCGCTCGTCCTCCGAGAGCTTGAGGTCCACGTCGTCCACCGCGAGCAGCAGTGGCTCACCGAGCAGGGCGAGGGCGACGGAGAGCCGCAGCGTCTCCAGCCGTGCCAGATCGCTCACGCGCGTGCGCGGGCCCTTCGGCAGGTCGTCCAGGTCGAGTCCGGCCGCCGCCAGCGCGGTCTCGAGACCGGCCCGGGAGGCGGCGGCGCGCTCGCGGCGTGGGCGCAGCAGGGCGCGCGGTGAGCCGTCGAACCGCCGCCGGAGCAGCACCCGTTCGCGCAACTGCTCGGCGACGGTCAGGGCGGGTTCGAGGTCGGTGACCCCGGGCACCGCACCCAGAGCGCTGATCCGGCGCACGGCGGCAAGCTGTCCGGGCAGCCGGTGGCGTCCCACCCGTGCGTGTCCGGCGGTCGTCCTCATCCGTCCGGTGAGCGCCAGCAGCAGGCAGGTGCGGCCCGAACCGGACGGGCCCGCGAGAGCGACGAGTGAGCCGGGCGGCGCGTCCAGGTCGATGCCGCCGAACACCGGACCGCGCGGGCCCTCGAGCCCGAAGCCC
>NZ_JBOHCV010000755.1:0-11519 GCF_050698815.1 Streptomyces sp. | reverse complement strand
CCGATGTAGGCCCGTGCGGCCCGCTGTCCGCCCGCGTCGCTCACCACCCCGCCCACCTCCCGCCGCTGCCCTGCCGGTTCGCAGCGAGCGTAGCAGCGGGCGTACGAGGACGGGGGCGCATCCGACGGGCGCCGTGCCCGCCCCCCCGGTCGCCCCCGGCCGTGTCCGGCCCGGAGGCGGACTCAGCCCGGGCCGAGGGCCCTTCGGTGCAAGCGCGGGGCTGTCTCCCAGGACAGGTCCACGACCTCCCCGGCGCGGTCCTCACCGGCACAGGAGGTGACCTTGGCCGCGAGTTCGCCTACGGTGGCCGGGCGTTCGGGGTGGCCCGGCGGCAGGTCGAGGGCGGCCTCGGCCCGGGTGCCGTCGGACAGTTCCAGGACGACCCGCGTCTCGCCCGCCATCAGCTCCTCCCCGCCGCCGGGCGTGACCCGCACCTCCGTACGCTCAAGCAGGCGCCGTACCAACGGACGGGTGGCGGCGCCGTCGGTGAAGTGGGCCGGACCGGGGAAGAGATCGAGGAGCGCGGTCGCCACCGCGTACTCCATGCTGAACTTCGCCTCGAGTCCGGTGCGGGGATCATGGTGGATCAACGGCTGCATGGCGGCCTCGGGTGTGGTGATGACGATCCTGGAGATCCCTCCGGTCTCCAGGTTGTCGCGCAGCAGTGTCCGTGCCGCACCGATGGGCCGCTGCATGGCGTAGCAGCACGGATGCAGCTTGACGGCCAGACCGCCCGGGACGGCGGGGCCGGAGAGGTCGGGCGGCCATGCCGGGGAAGCGCCGGAGCCGCCGACCAGGTCGAACCACTGGTCCAGCACTGCGGGGTCGGCCGAGGCGCCGGCCGCGGCGAGCAGCGCCGCGCGTACCCCGGCGTCGGTGGCGAATCCGACCTGCAGGCACTTGCCGGAGGTGCCGAACGCGCGCTGCGCACCCCCCGCTGCGGGCACGGCGAGTGCCATCGCCCGCTTGACACCCTCCGCGTCCAGGCCGAGGGAGAGGCCGGCGGCGACCGCAGCGGCCGGCGCACCCGCCGTGCAGGTGGCATGCCAGCCGGCGCGGTAGTGGCTCCAGCCCAGCGCCGTGCCGAGCCGGGCCATCACCCCCGCCGCCGCCAGGTACTCGCGCGAACCGCCGCCGGTCGCCAGCGTCGCGCTGAGGCAGACGACGCTGATGTGCGTAGTCGAGGGCAGGTGCACGTCGTCGAAGTCGAGCACGTGGCCGATCGCGGCCCAGCGCAGCGGTTCCGGCAGCTGGGCGGTCAGTTCGACGATCGGGTCACCGGCCGCGGCCAGGGTCACGGCGACGGTGTCCACCAGTGCCCTGCGCGCGAGTTCCTCGTCGGCATCGTCCGGGCTGAACGCGGCGGCCCAGTCCGCGAGATCGGCGATCACTGAATCAGTCCCGGGAGCCACGTGGCGAGTTCCGGTACGGCTGTCACCAGGACCAGCATCCCGGCTTCGATCGCCAGATACGGGACGATGCCGCGGAAGATGTCGGAGAGGTCCAGCTCGGGCACCACTGACTTCATGGTGTACAGATTCAGGCCGACCGGAGGCGTGATCACCGCCATCTCCAGGTTGACCACCAGCAGCACTCCGAACCACAGGGGATCGAAGCCCAGTTCCTCGATCGCGGGCACCAGAATCGGCGTCACGACGAGCAGCAGCGACGCGGCGTCGACCAGGCATCCGAGGAGGATGAGCACGATCATGATCGCCGCGATCACGAGGTAAGGCGATACCTCCAGACCCACCACGAAGCTGGACACCGCGTCCGGGATCCGGGCCACCACGAGCATCTGCGTGAAGACGAATGCGGCGCCGACGATGACCAGTACCGAGGCGCTCACATGCGCGGTGGACACGAAGATGGTCCTGAGGTTCGCCCAGCCCAGCTTCCGGTAGATCCACCCGGTCACCCCGAACGCCGCCAGGGCGCCGACGGCCGCGGCCTCGGTCGGAGTCGCGAGGCCGGTGTAGATCGAGCCGAGGACGAGGACGACGAGCCCCAGCGCGGGCGAGATCTTCGCGAGGGCGGCGAAGCGTTCCCGCCAGGTGAAGGTCTCTGCGACGACGGGTGCGTTGGCCGGCGCGGTCTTCGCCCGCAGGACCACATACAGGATCATGAACGCGGCGAGCAGGAGGCCGGGTATCAGTCCGCCGGCGAACAGTGCCGCGATGCTCACGCCCGTCACCGACGAGTAGAGGATGAACATCAGGCTCGGCGGGATGAGCATCGCCAGCGCGCCGGAGGCCGTCACGGTGCCGCTGGCGAACGACGGCCGGTAGCCGCGGCTGAGCATCTCCGGTACGGCCATCCGGCCGATCACCGCCACGGAGGAGATGCTCACACCGGACATCGCCCCGAACACGGTCGACGATCCGATCGCCGAAGCGCCGAGACCACCGGGGACCCGGTTGAACCAGCGGTGTGCCGCGCCGAACAGGTCACGGCCCAGGCCACTGACCGCGAGCACCTCACCGAGCAGGATGTAGAGGGGTGCCGCCACGAGTGCGTAGTTCTGCAGCTGCGCGACCAGCGACAGTGGAACCAACTCGACCCCGGAGAAGCCGTTCATACCGATGAGGCCGGCGATGCCCGAGACGGCCAGCGCCACGAATATCGGCGTTCGCAGGGCGATGAGGAAGAGGAGGAGGACGACCGCGAGGGCCGCGATTCCGGCGTCGGACATCATCGGTTCGGCTCTCCTTCACCGGCGGAGGCCGGGCGGTCACCCGGGCCGGCAGCGGCGTCTTCGGTGGACGGTTCGGTGCTCTTCTCTCCGCCCGTACCGCCCGGCGGGAAGAGCAGGGCCACGAGGGTCAGCAAGGCTCCGGTGAGGAACAACACGGCATCGGGAATCCACAAGGGGATGCTGAACGTGCCCGAACCGGTCAGCCCTCCCTCGATCGCCACACCCATCGAGCGGAACGCGGTGACGGAGAGGATCAGACCGAGGAACGCCGTCGCTGCCGCGGTGACGACGTCCGCGCCCCTGCGCGCCCCGCCGGGCAGGGCCCGGTGCACCAGGTCCATCGAGATGTGCTGGCCCTTGGCGTAGAGATACGGGACCGCCAGCGACGTCGAGACGAGAACCCCGGCGGCGTTCAGCGGGAACGCCCAGTCGGTGGGCGCGGAGAAGGTGAAGCGGACGACCACGTCGTAGGTGATGGTCAGCATCATCAGTCCGACGACAGCCATGGCCACGACGGCCAGTCCCAGGGAGCAGGCCAGCACGTACTTCCGGATTCTGTTCAGTGCGCTCATGCCGGGCCCCTCATGCCTTCCGGATGGATTCGACGGCCCTGGCGGCGGTGGTGTCGTCGCCGAGGAGCGATTTCCACCGCGAGTACACCGGCGCCACGGCCTTGCGGAAGGCCGCCATCTGGGCGGCGTCGGGCTTGATCAGCTCCACTCCCGCGGCCTCCGCCTTGGGCAGGTAGTCCGAGGTGTGGACCTTCACCATGTTGGCGGTGCCGTCGTCGTAGAGCGCCCGGCCGGCGGCGTCCAGCGCCTGCCGCACCGCGGGATCCTGCTGCTCGTACCAGTCGCTGCGGCAGTACGCGTCGACGGTGTAGGCGCCGAAATGCCCGACCGTTCCGTACTTGATGATGCTCTGCAGGTCCCGGGAGATGACGGTGCCGACGTAGCTCACCATCCCGTCGATGGTGCGGCGCTCGAGTGCCTCGTAGACCTCCGCGGAGCCCATCGAGACGGGAGCCCCTCCCAGGGCCTTCACCGTCTCGCCCTCGATCTCGCCGGCGACACGGAGGCGCATCCCGCGTACGTCCTCGGGCTTGCGGATCGGTTTGTCGACCGTCCACAGGTATTCGAAGGTCGTGGGCATGCCGCCGAGGATGCGCACGCCCTTCGGCGCGAGCTTGTCGTTGATCAGGGTGTGCTGCGGATCGCCGGGCGCGATGGCCCGGCGCAGCTTGTCGTAGTCCTCGGTGATGAACGGCAGTTCCATGGCGCCCAGTACGGGATAGGTCGACGACACGTAGGAGCTGGTCTGGAAGATCACATCGGCCACGCCGGACAGCAGTCCGGGCAGGAGTTGCTCCGCGCCCAGCAGGGTGCCGGAGTCGAACATGTCCAGGGACAGCCGCCCCTTGCTCCGGTCTTCCGCCACGCCGACGAACTTCTCGATGCCAGGGTAGAGGTCGCCGTAGGACGACGGTATGTAGGTGGCCACCGTGGACTTCGGTCCCGCCCCGGCGCTTGCCGGAGCGCATGCGGACGACCCGGCGGTGGCCAGACCAAGCCCTGCCGCGGCGAGGAAGCGCCGCCGTCCGATCTCTCTCGTGTTCATCGCAGTACCTCGTCCGTAAGGCGTTTCAAGCCGGCCATGACCTTCTCCTGCGGCATCCCGGGCCATTGCGGGCGGAGCAGGATGTTCTCGGGGTTGACGTGCTCGATGAGGTCGGCGAGCCGCGCACGGCAGGTGGCCGCGCTGCCGAGGATGAACCGGCCTCGCCGCAGCTCGTCGAACTCCTTGTCGAAGCTCTGCGACGCCGGGAGCACCTGGTCCTGCCCCCAGGCTCGGTAGGCCTCGTACTTCACCGTCATCGCGGCGCGTACGTCCTCGACGGCCGACTCGTCGCTGTCGCCGACGTAGATCTCCTGGAGCACCTGGATCCTGGCCTCGCCGTGCCCGTACTCGGCGCAAGCGGCCCGGTACGTCGCGACCTGCTGGTGCAGGTAGTCCCGGTCCACGTGTGCGGCCGCGGCGATCCACGGAAGGCCCATCCTCGCGGTGCGCCGCAGAGCCCGGTCGGTGTGTCCGGCCAGCCAGAGCGGCGGATGGGGACGCTGGACGGGGCGCAGGACCGGGCGGACGCCCGCCAGTTCGACCACGTCGCTGCTGAAGGTCACCTCGTCCTCGGTCCACAGCCGGCGGACGACGTCCAGATTGTCGAGGAAGCGGCGCAGCCGGCGCTGCCTGGGCACCCGGAAGGCGTCGAACTCCACGTCGCGGTAGCCGAGTCCGGCGCCGACGGTGAGCCGTCCGCCACTGATGATGTCCAACGTGGCCAGTTCCTCGGCCAGATCGACGGGATTCCCGAGCGCCATGAGGGTTATCGCCGTACCGATCCTCATGTCGCCGGACTCGGGCACGATCCGTGAGAGCACCGCGAGAGGGTGCAGGTACTGAAAGGGGTCGGCGAGGTAGTGCTGGGTCGCCCACACCGAGGAGAATCCGGCGTCCCGGGCGAAGCGCACCTGTTCCACCTGCTCGGCGAAGCGCGCCACCGTGTCGTCGTCGGGCGTGAACTGACTGCACAGCACCAGTCCGTATTCGGGGGCTGATCTCATCCGGGCCAGAGCCTCCCTTCCTGGTTGGGTCGTGTACCTGGATCACGGACTCAGAAGGACCGCGGCATCTTCAGTACGTGCTGGCCGATATAAGACAGGATGAGATTGGTCGAGACCGGTGCCACCTGGTAGAGCCGGGTCTCGCGGAACTTCCGCTCGATGTCGTAGTCGGCGGCGAAGCCGTACCCGCCGTGGGTCTGCAGTGCGGCGTTCGCGGCCTCCCACGAGGCGTCGGCGGCCAGCAGCTTGGCCATATTGGCCTCGGCGCCGCACGGTTTGCCCGCGTCGAAGAGATCACAGGCGCGCCAGCGCATCAGGTCCGCGGCCTCGACGTTCACGTGTGCTCTGGCGATCGGGAACTGAACTCCCTGGTTCTGGCCGATGGGACGTTCGAAGACGACGCGCTCAGTGCCGTATTGAGCGGCGCGCCGGACGAACCAGCGGCCGTCGCCGACGCATTCGGCGGCGATCAGGATCCGCTCCGCGTTCATCCCGTCCAGGACATAGCGGAAGCCGGCCCCCTCCTCGCCGATCAGGCTGTCCGCCGGGATATGGACGTCGTCGAAGAACACCTCGTTCGTCTCGTGGTTGACCATCGTCCTGATGGGGCGGAGCTCGACACCCTCCGCTTCCCGCAGGTCGATCAGGAACAGCGACATACCGTCGGACTTCTTCACCGCCGCGTCACGTGGCGTCGTGCGGGCGAGCAGCAGCATCAGATCGGAGTGCTGCACGCGCGAGATGAAGACCTTCTGGCCGTTGACGACGTAGCCGTCCGCGGTGCGGGTCGCGGTGGTGCGGATACTGGTGGTGTCCGTGCCGGCGGTGGGTTCTGTCACGCCGAACGCCTGGAGGCGCAGCTCACCCGACGCGATCGAAGGCAGGTAACGCTTCTTCTGCTCCTCGCTGCCGTGCCGCAGCAGCGAGCCCATGGTGTAGAGCTGCGCGTGCACAGGCCCGGCGTTGCCGCCGTTGGCGTTGATGCCCTCGAGGATGACGGAGGCGTCGCCGAGGCCGAGTCCCAGGCCGTCGTACCGCTCGGGCACGAGCGCGCCGAGACAGCCCGTGCGGGTCAGTGCGTCGACGAACTCCTCGGGGTAGCGGCGCGCCGCATCGACGTCCCGCCAGTAGGCGTCCGGGTAGTCCGCGCAGATGCGATCGACCAACTGACGCAGGTCGCGGCGCAGTTCGGTGGTCACGACCGATCTCCTTCCGGATCCGCCGCGTACCGCGGGCCGTGGCCGCGCTTGTAGACCAGCAGCGTCCTCTCGAACTCGATGACGACCTCGTCGGTCTGCTTGTAGCCGGTGGTGCGCACCGTGACGACGCCCAGTGTCGGCCGCGACGCCGACTCCCGTACCCGCAGCACGGTCGACCGGGAGCGAATGGTGTCGCCCTCGAAAACCGGGTTCGGCAGGGTTATCCGCTCCCATCCGAGGTTGGCGAAGACGTTCTGGGACACGTCGGTGACGCTCTGGCCGGCGACCAGGGACAGGGTGAAGGTGGAGTTGACGAGCGGCTGGCCGAACTCGGTGCGCCTGGCGTACTCGTGGTCGAAGTGCAGGGGGGCGGTGTTCTGGGTGAGCAGCGTGAACCAGACGTTGTCGGTCGTGGTCACGGTGCGGCCCAGCGGGTGCTCGAATACGTCGCCCGCGACGAAGTCCTCGTAGAACCGTCCGTGCCAGCCGGTATGCGTCGTCATCGGTCTTCCTCCGGTCGGTGCAGTTCGGCCAGCACGGACTCGGTGTGCTGACCGAGGGCCGGTACCGCACCGCCTTCGGCGACCCGCTCACCGGGAGCACCGGGCGGGCGCAGAGTGCGGACGGTTCCCTGATCGGTCCGGGTCTCCATCCAGCGGCCGGCCCGGTCGAGTTCCGGGTGAGTCGCCAGGTCGGCGACCTCGGTCATCCGGCCCCAGGCGATTCCCGCCGCGTCGAGCCGCGCCGTGAGCGTGCTCGCTCGGTGCGCGCTGAACCGCTCGCCGAGCGCCCCGTCGAGCTCCGCTCTGTTGGCCACCCGATCGGGGTTGGAGCAGAACCGTTCGTCGGCCGTGAGCTCCGGCGCCTCCAGCACCTCGGCGCACAGGCGCACCCATTCCCGCTCGTTCTGCACGGCGATCAGCAGTGAAGTGCCGTCCGCGGCGGCGAAGGCTCCGTACGGTGCGATCGTGGGGTGCGAAGTCCCCATCGGTTCCGGGGCGGACCCGCCGTACAGCGTGTAGTAGAGCGGGTGCGCCATCCATTCGGTGAGCGCGTCGAAGAGCGAGATCGTGACGGGCAACGCCTCCCCCGTCACGTCGCGGTGCCGGATGGCGGCGAGCACGCCGCTGAAGGCGTAACACCCGGCCGCGATATCGGCGATCGAGATGCCGACCTTGGCCGGCGCGGCAGGCGTCCCGGTCAGCGACATCACGCCCGCCTCGGCCTGGATCAACGCGTCGTACGCCTTCTTCGTGGCGAGCGGCCCGCTCGGCGCGTAGCCGGAGATCAGGCACACGATCAGGCCGGGGTGGCGTCGCCGCAGCGTGTCGGTGTCGAGCCCCAGCCGCCGGAGAGCGGCGGGCGCCAGGTTGGCCACCACGATGTCGGCGCGTTCCAGCAGCCGGTGCAAATCCTCGGCGCGGGCGGGGTCCTTCAGGTCGAGTTGTACCGATTCCTTGCCGCGGTTCAGCCAGAGGAACGCACTGGACACACCGTGTACGACGTGGTCGTAACCGCGGGCGAAGTCACCGCCGTCGGGCCGTTCGATCTTGATCACGCGAGCGCCGAGGTCGGCGAGCTGACGCGTGGCGAAGGGAGCGGCGACGGCCTGTTCCAGGGCCACGACGGTGATTCCCTCCAGCGGCAGCCCGGACCGTGCCGTCATCGGGTCACCTCCGCGTCGGCGCCGGCGGCACGGAGCAGCGCCGCCGCACGGATGACCACCGGGCGGTCGACGAACGTTCCGTCGGGGAGCTGCAGTGCGCCCACGCCGCGGTCCTGCGCCGCGTGGTGGGCGGCGAGCACTTCGCGGGCGCGCTCGAGTTCTCCGGCCGTCGGCGCGAAGGCCCGCCGGACCGGGCCCACTTGCCGGGGATGGACCACGACGCGACCGGTGAACCCGAGTTCGCGGGCGGCGCGGCTGGACCGGATGAGCCCGTCCTCGTCCTCCAGCGCCGGGTACGGGCCGTCGAGTGGACCGGTCAGCCCGGCCGCCCGGGCAGCCAGCACCACCTGCGAACGGGCGTGCAGCAGCTCGCGTCCCTCGACGGTGGGCTGTACGCCGAGTTCGGCGGCGAGGTCGAGGGTGCCGAACAGCAGTGTCCGTACCCGGGGGCCGGCGGTGGCGATGGCGCCCGACTCGAGCACCGCGCGGGCGGTCTCCACGATCGGCACCAGTGACAGCCGCCCGGGCTCGACGCCCGCCGTCCGTTCGGCGTCGGTGAGCGTCTCGTCGAGCCGTCCGAGCTGCGCCACGGATTCGGTCTTCGGGACGATCAGGCCGGCCAGGCGCGTACCGGCAAGCATGGAGGACACCGCGGCCAGGTCCGCTTCGATTTCGGCGGTGGAGGGCGCGTTGATCCGAACGTACACGGCAGGGCTGTCCGGCTGGTCCGGCAGCGCGGTGAGCACGTCGGCGGTGCGGGTACGCGCGGCGTCCTTCTCGGTGCCGGCGACCGCGTCCTCGAAGTCGACGGCGACGGAATCGGCATCGGTGGCCAGTGCCTTGGCGATCCGGTCAGGCCGGTCGCCAGGGACGAACAGCAAGGCCCGGCCGACATCCATGAGCGCTCTCGTTCTGTAGCATCGGTCCACAGAGTGGAACACGTACCGACTACCGGTACAGTGGGACTCACCATGGTGACGGCGCTCACATGCTGTCAAGGGGCGTGCATGCGCTAACCGGCGCAGCACCGATGCGAGGGGGCCAGATACCGGTGCCAACCAGCAATCAAGCGGTGCGCGCGGTCATCACGACGCTGCGGGTGCTGGAAACGGTCGCCGAGCTGCAGCCGGCCGGTGTCTCGGCGATCGCCAGATCGACGGACATTCCCAAGAGTTCCGTCCAGCGCTGCCTGGTCACGCTGCGGGAAGCGGGCTGGCTGACCTCCTCCCCCACAGACAGGACGCAGTGGGTGCTGACCGGCCGCGCCCTGTCGGTCGGCATCCACGCCTCGGTCGAACTCGGCCTGCGGGAGGCGGCCCTGTCCACGATGCAGGAATTGCGGGACGAGACCCACGAGACCATCCATCTGTCCAGCTACAGCAACGATCACGACCTCGTCGTGGTGGACAGGCTGGACAGCGATGAGCCGGTGCGTACCTGGGTACGCCTGGGCTCCAAAGTGCCGATGCACGCGAGCTGCAGCGGCCGGGCGATCCTCGCCCAACTGCCCGATGCCGAGGTGGACCGACTGCTGAGCGGGACGCTGGAACGCTTCTCGGACAGCACTCCAGCTGACCGGGACGCGGTAGCCGAGGATCTGCGTTCGGTGCGCGAGCTCGGATACGCGACCAACGACTGCGCCTGGCGTCCCGGGGTCGGGGCCGTCGGTGCGGCACTGCTGGATCCGCATGGACGGCCCGTCGGCGCCCTCGCCATCTCCGTACCCGTTCAGCGGTACGACGCGGAGCGAGCCCGCAGCCTCGGTCCGCTCGTGGCCGGCGCTGCCCGCCGCATCAGCGCCGGCCTGCCGCGTACGTGAAGCTGGCCGGATGCCGTTCCAGCCCCGGCCGGCTCAGCCGAGGAAGGACAGCCGCACCCCGCGGTGCGGGTTGTCCCGGTTGGTGTCCACGAGGCAGACGGACTGCCAGGTGCCCAGCTCCAGCCTGCCGCCGATCACCGGCAGCGTGGCGTGCGGCGGTACGAGCGCCGGCAGTACGTGGTCCCGGCCGTGCCCGGGGCTGCCGTGCCGATGGCGCCAGCGGTCATCTGCCGGCAGCAGGTCGCCCAGCGCCGCGAGCAGATCGTCGTCGCTGCCGGCGCCGGTCTCCAGGATCGCGATGCCGGCGGTCGCGTGGGGCACGAAGATGTTGAGCAGCCCGTCCCGCCCGCCCGCGGCGTCCCTGAGGAAGGACGCACACTCGCCGGTGAGGTCGGTGACGGTTTCGCTGGAGCCGGTGGTGAGGTGCAGGACGTGCGTCCGCAGTGCGTCGGTCATGGCTTCATCTTCCCTGCCGGGCGCGGCAAAGGTTCGGGTCGGCCGCGTGGTGCGCGGGGATGACCGAGGTGCTGCCGGAGCGCCCGTCCGCCGCCCGTCTTTCGATCAGCGGATTCGCCGCGGCCCGGGCCCCTCCGGAACGCGGGGGAATTCGCCCCGAGACATGTCTGACGTGCGGCGGCTGCTGTGTGACACCCTGCCGCTGCGGCAGTACGAACCGTCCGGCGATCACGGCGGTCCGGCAGCATGGGCGCGGGCCGCGGCCGGCGTCCGTACCCGTGACTGATCGGCGCTGCCGGGCACGGGCCCGGAACCCGACGAAAGGAGGGAATGTGCGGGTCGCACTCTTCGTCACCTGCATCAACGACACGCTCTATCCCCGCACCGGCCAGGCAGTCGTCACCCTCCTGGAGCGGCTCGGGGTCGAGGTGGACTTTCCCGCCGCCCAGACCTGCTGCGGACAGCCGCAGTTCAACACCGGCTACCGGCGCGAGACCGAACCACTGGCGCACCGCTACGCGGAGGCCTTCCGCGGCTACGACCACATCGTGGTCCCGTCGGGTTCCTGCGCCGCGATGGTGCGGGACAACTACCCCAAGATCGACGCCGCCGGCACGGAAGACGCCGTCGCGCGCACGTACGAACTGACCGAGTTCCTCGTCGATGTGCTGGGCGTGACGGATGTGGGCGCCTACTACCCGCACACCGTCACCTACCACCCCACCTGCCACGGCCTGCGGATGCTCGGCCTCGGTGACCGCCCGCGCCACCTGCTGGAAGCGGTCAAGGGGCTGCGGCTGCGGGAGTTGGAGGGCGCGGACGAGTGCTGCGGCTTCGGCGGCACCTTCGCCGTGAAGAACGCCGACGTCTCCGCAGCCATGGGCGCCGACAAGGCCCGCCACATCGAGGAGACGGACGCCGAGGCGGTGTGCACCGTCGACAACTCCTGCCTCATGCACATCGGGGGCACCCTCTCCAGACGTGGCTCCGCGACGCGCCCCCTGCACATCGCCGAAATCCTGGCCGGCACCGAGGAGGCACCACTGTGAGCGGTACGTATCTG
>NZ_JBOHCV010000754.1:0-3894 GCF_050698815.1 Streptomyces sp. | reverse complement strand
GGCGCCGCCAGGACGAAGAGGCCGTTGGGCGGCGTGCCCGTGATCGAGCGGCAGCGTACGGAGGCGACCGTTTCGCTGCGCCCGTCGCCGTCGAAGTCCGCGGAACCCTGGTCCGTCACATCGACCTTGGCCGCTGCGCCGCTTCCGCAGTCGACGGGGAAGTGTGCCTTCCCGGGGTCCGGGGCCGGACCGCCGGCAGCCGTGGAGAACGTGGGCCGTGCGGTGGCGTCAGCGGGCTGGATCAGGGCCGACGCACCGACGACGGCGGCGAGTGCCACGGCCGTGCTGAGCCAGTGCACCATGCGGGTACGGGTGTGCGGCAGTTCCGTCACGCGGGGTGACTCCTGTGAGAAGTGTGCTGGGAGGTGCCCAGCATCGTGCCATACGTCACACCGCATCGGAACGCCCGGGTCCGGCCCGGTCGTCCCGGCTTTCCCGTGACCCCCCTCAACGCGGCCGCCCCGCCATGGAGTTCAGGACTCCGGTGACGGGGCGGCGGGACGCGATGGATGCGGAAGGGGCCTGACGAAGCCTCAGCCGGCTGTGGAGGAACCGCCGGAGGAGCTGCCGGGACCGGTGTAGTCGTCGCCGTACGCACCCTTGGAGGGGCGGCGGCGGCGCAGCGGCGGCTCGACGCCGTCGGCGAGGCGGCGGGCGGTGAGCAGGAAGCCGGTGTGCCCGATCATGCGGTGGTCGGGGCGTACCGCCAGTCCCTCCACGTGCCAGTTGCGCACCATGGTCTCCCAGGACTGCGGCTCGTTGAACGTGCCGTGCTCGCGGATCGACTCGACCATGCGGGCGAGCTGGGTCGTGGTCGCGACGTAGCTGCAGACGATGCCGCCGGGCACCAGCGCCTTGGAGACGGCATCCAGGCACTCCCACGGGGCGAGCATGTCGAGGATGACGCGGTCGACGTCGGTGTCCGAGAGATGGTCCTGCAGATCGCCGACGGTGAGCGTCCACGCGGGGTGCGGCTCGCCGAAGTACCGCTCGACGTTCTGCTGCGCGATCCCGGCGAAGTCGGCCCGCCGCTCATAGCTGTGCAGCATGCCCTGGTCACCGATGGCGCGGAGCAGGTAGGTGCTCAGCGAACCCGAGCCGACCCCCGCCTCGACGATGCGCGCACCGGGGAAGATGTCGGCCATCGCCAGGACTTGACCCGCGTCCTTGGGATAGACGACGGCGGCTCCGCGCGGCATGGACAGGACGTAGTCGGGGAGCAGGGGGCGCAGCGCGAGGTAGGCGACGTTTCCCGTGGTACGGACGACACTGCCCTCGGGAGCACCGATCAGCTCGTCGTGCGGGAAGGCACCCTTGTGGGTGTGGAAGCTCTTCCCGGCTTCGAGCGTGAACGTGTAGTGGCGTCCCTTGGGATCGGTGAGCTGGACCTGGTCCCCGACCTTGAAGGGCCCGCGACGGCGGGCGGCACCGGTCGGTTCGGACATACGGACAGACTAACGGGTTCCCGTGGCCGGCTCACGCGGAGGGCTTCGCCATCGCCGCGACGAACGCGCGCTCGACGTCGCCGGTGGAGAGCACCCCGTAGACCTCACCGGTCTCCTCCACCACCAGGTACTCGGTGGCGGGAGTGGCGCGCAGATGCTCCAGCAGCTCTTCGCCGGCCAGTTCCGCGGGGACCCGCATGCCCTCCTTGAGGTCCTGGGCGAGGGTGGCGACCGCGACCCAGGGGCGGCGGTGCGCGGGGACGCCGGCGATGGCGGTCTCCCGTACCACCGAGACAGGGCCGCCGCTGCCGTCGACGACGACCAGGGCGCGGGCGCCGGCGTCGTTGGCGCGGCGCAGCGCCTCCGACAGCGGGGTGTCGCTGGGCACGGGGACGGCACGCCTGGTGAGGGTACGAGCGCGCAGGTCCGGGAGATGTTCGCGCAGCCGGGCCATCCGGAGGCTGTTTCCGGCGCCGGTCCAGATGATCGCCGCCAGGATGGCGGCGAGCAGCGCGTCCGTGAGGGAATCGACGCCGCTGAGGCTCTCCTGCGTGAAGCCGCCCGCGTGGGTGGCCAGCGGCAGGCCGATCAGCACGGCGATGGCCAGCGCGCGGCCGGTCCAGGCGGCGAAGACGGTGCCGGTCATGGCCCGGCCGCTGAGCTTCCAGATCAGGGCGCGCAGCATTCGGCCGCCGTCCAGGGGCAGCCCGGGGAGGATGTTGAAGACGGCCACGATGAGGTTGGAGACCATCAGCCCGGCGAGCAGCACGCCCGGCACGGTGCCGGGCTCGACGGCCTGCATTCCCGCGTAGAAGACTCCGGTGAGGACGAGGGAGAGCAGCGGCCCGACGAAGGCGAGCACGAACTCACGGCCGGGGGTCTCGGCCTCCCTCTCGATCTCGGACACACCGCCGAAGAACTGCAGTTGGATACGGCGGACCGGCAGCTTGAAGCGCAGGGCGGCGACGGTGTGGGCCAGTTCGTGTACGAGGACCGAGGCGTAGAAGGCGACGGCGAAGAAGAGCGCGATGAGATAGCGGAGGCCGCCCAGGTGCGGCAGCACGCGGTCCAGCTGGCCGCCGAAGACCCAGGTGATGAGGGCGGCGACGAGGAACCAGCTCGGCGCGACATAGACGGGTACGCCGAACGGGCGCCCCATCAGGATGCCGCCGCCGAACGGGCGGGGGCGCTGTGGTTTGCCGGGACCGCTCCCGGTCCCTCCGAGTCCGGCTCCTGCGGGGACGGCGGGGGGCGTGCGCCCCGGCCCGGGGGCGCTCTTCGGCCCGGCCTCAGGTCCGGACGACGCGCCGGACGATGCCGGCGCGGGCCCGGCACCGCCGTCCGGGTTCGCCGACGCGTCCGGCATGTCGGGGCGGCGGTCCTCGCCGTCGTTCCCGGTGTCGCCGGAGCCGCCGGTGTGCCGCCGGCCGCCGTTGTCCGTGTCCGCCACGGGTTCCCCTCTGCTGCTGCATCTCGCACCCCGCTGCGCTGCCGATTCCCATGATCATGCAGCGCGAGTACGTCGCCTTCGATGGTATGCGTCCGCCGTGCGTCCGTTGTCAGTGCGGGGCCCTAGGGTCGTGTCCCATGCAATCCAGAGTCGCATCGCCGCCGAACTCTCTCTCGCCCTCCCGCGCCAGCGACTTCATGCAGTGCCCACTGCTCTACCGCTTCCGGGTGATCGACAAGCTGCCCGAGAAGCCTTCCGCCGCCGCCACCCGCGGCACGGTCGTGCACGCGGTGCTGGAGCGCCTCTTCGACTCGCCCGCGGCGCAGCGCAGCGCTCCGCGGGCCCGCGCGATGGTCGCCGGTGAGTGGGAACGGCTGCTCGCGAAGCGGCCCGAGCTGGCCGGGCTGTTCACGGGAGACGCCGGGGACTCCGCGGACGGGACGGAGCTGGCGCGATGGCTGACGGAGGCCGAAGGCCTGGTGGAGCGGTGGTTCTCGCTGGAGGACCCGACCCGGCTGGAGCCCGCGGAGCGGGAGCTGTTCGTCGAGGCGAGGCTGGATTCCGGGCTGCGGCTGCGCGGCATCATCGACCGTGTCGACATCGCTCCCACCGGGGAAGTGCGGATCGTCGACTACAAGACGGGCAAGGCTCCGCCTCCCCGGTTCGCCGACGGCCCGCTCTTCCAGATGAAGTTCTACGCGCTGGTGCTGTGGCGGCTGCGCGGTGTCGTGCCCCGGCGGCTGCAGCTGGTCTTCCTGGGCAGCGGTGACGTACTGACCTACGACCCGGACGAGGACGATCTGCACCAGGTCGAGCGCAAGCTGCTGGCGCTGTGGGAGGCGATCACCCTGGCGACGGAGACCGGGGACTGGCGGCCCCGCCCGGGCAGGCTCTGCGACTGGTGCGACCACCAGGCCCGCTGCCCCGAGTTCGGCGGCACTCCCCCGCCGTATCCGCTCATGATTCAGCCACGGCTGCCCGAGCCGCGTACCGAAGCCG
>NZ_JBOHCV010000753.1:0-3860 GCF_050698815.1 Streptomyces sp. | reverse complement strand
CTCTCAGCGTGCCGCCCGGCGAGCCGGTCCCGCCGCTGATGCCACCACCGGAGCCGCGCCAGGAGCCGGAGCCGTTCCGGGTCTGCGCCACCGTGGCACAGCGTGGCGACACGCTGCTGCTGTGCAGCCCGGGGCTCGCCGCACCGCTGCGGGGAGAGCCCGGCTTCGCACAGCAGCTGGCGCGTTCCTGGGCTGAGAAAGCCGAACCACCGGGCCTCGCCGCGTTCCTGGCCGATGTCCAGCTCCGCGTACGGGGTTACGCGGACGACCGTACGGCAGTGGCCGTCTGGGAAGGCTGACGCGGCAGGCCACGAAAAGTCAGCGGCCCGGTGCCGTCCCGAGTCCCAACGGGAAGGCACCGGACCGGTGTTGAGTGGCCGGAGGGTCGGAGGTATCCAGGGATCAGCCGAACTGCCGCTCGATCTCAGCGAGTTTCTCCTCCCGCGAGTCGAGCCGTGGACTGGCCGCGCCGGAGGTGCTGTCCACGTCCATGCCGTCGCCTGCGGCACCAGACGCTGGCCGCGACCGGAGCGGCAGCATCCCGGGCGCGCTCTCGGCCGCCGCGGGCACCGCCTGAGCGGGGACAACCGGCGCCGCGGATCCGGCAGTTGAGGGGATCTCCATCTCCACGTGCCTTCTGCCGCGGCTGCGGCCCCGCCCGCGGTGCTGCCTGTTGAGTGCCTTGACCTGAGCCCGGTCCAGTTTCTCCTGCTCACGGCGGCGGAGACGTTCCTGCTCCTGCTGCTTGCGCTCCTCCCGCACCTCATCGACCGCCTCGTCGAGGCTGCGTACCCCCTCCAGCAGCATCAGCGACCACGCACGGAAGGTCTCGCGCGGCGCGCGGAGCCAGCGCACCACCCGGATCTGCGGCAACGGCCGTGGCACCAGGCCCTGTTCGCGCAGCGCGGCCCGCCGCGTCTGCTTGAGCGCACGGTCGAACAGGATCGCCGCCGAGAGCGACATCCCGGCGAAGAACTGCGGCGCTCCGGCATGGTCGATGCCACGCGGCGCGTGCACCCAGTTGAACCAGGCCGCCGCTCCCGCGAACGCCCAGACCAGCAGCCGCGACCCGAGTGAGGCGTCCCCGTGGCTGGCCTCCCGCACGGCGATGAGCGCGGAGAACATCGCCGCGCCGTCGAGCCCGAACGGAACCAGATACTCCCAGCCCCCCGAGAGCCGGAGGTTCTGCCTGCCGAAGCCGACCAGGCCGTGGAAGGAGAGCGCGGCGGCGACCGCGGCACAGCAGAAGAGGAGTAGATAGGCGGCGGTCGCATAGCGCGCTTCCTTGCGCCGCCGCCGCTCCTCCAGCCGCTCCCAGGAGTCCGGCGCGGCGCCGTCCTGGTCCGCCGACCGCTGCACCTGCGCGCGTCCGCGTGCCATCACCACGACCGCCGCCACGACGCCGGCGAGCAGCAGGGCGCTCGCCACCAGCCAGCTCAGCGTCATGTCCGTCACTCTCATCGGGTGTGCCCCTTGCCGCCCGGGCGGGCTGGACCCGCCGGGGTCACCGGGGGCGCCGTGCTCGCGTTTGGCCTGCTTCGTGTCGTCGAGTAGCTTGGCGCAGAGAATGTGCGCGGACACGCCGTTTCGCCGCAACTTACCGCGAACGGGGGGCAGTTCGCAGGGACAGGTGCGTTATGGGTCGAACGGGTCAGCGGTTCGCGGACAGCCGCTCGATACGGTCGGCGTCGCACATACGCGGACACGTCACGCAGACGTCCTCCGGACGCAGCGTGTAGAAGAGGCAGCAGCTCGCCCGGTCCCGGGTCGGCAGCGACTCCCCCTGTCGTCCGGTCAGTTCGCGGAAGCCGGCGCCCTGCGCGTACGGGGCCTTGGCACCCGGCAGCAGCTGGCCGGCCTCGCGCACCGCCCGCTGCTCCTCGCCCAGCAGATGACCGAGATACCAGAGCCCTTCGGTGATCTCGTCCGTCGCCACGCCCCACAGCGCCCGCGCCCCGCGCCGCATCCGGGGGCGGAATCCGGCCAGGATCGGCTCGAGGTGTTCGGCGACCGCGCTCCGTACCTCCGCGCGCAGGGCCTCCCCGTCCGGGACGACCCGGGCACCCGGCCCGTTCCCGGCCGGGTCGCCGGGCAGGCAGGCGAATTCGTCGATGCGGACCGACAGTTCGCCCAGCTCAGGCTGGAAGGAGAGGGCCTCCGCGGGCAGCCGCGGCACCCGGCGCTGCAGAAACCAGGGGATGGTGATCAGCAGGCAGACCGGCCAGGCGTAACGGTGCAGGCCGAAGCCGGCCGCGACATCGGGACGCGGCCGCAGGCCGTGGTCGCGCAGCAGCTGTGCCTCGTCCCATTCGAGGAAGGATGCGAGAGTCGCTCCGCCCTCGGCCAGTTGGGTGGCGTGCACCCATCCCGCGCCGCTCCGAGGTGCACCGCCCGGCGCCACCTCGCGCACCCGCAGCCCCGGGAAGACCTCGCTCAGCCGCGCGTACGAGGCGCTGAACGGCGAGGCCGCGGACTCCGGGCCCGGTACCCGGGCGGGCTCGGGGGCGGCGGGGACGAACGCGGACATGGCCATGAGCGGACCACCGTATCGACGATCGTTAGCAGGTAAGCCTTACCTTAGCCGATACGGTGGAGGTTTGATCTGGAGCCCGGGCCGCTTATCGTGCTCGGGAACACCCCTGGCGACACCTGGAGGGGACAGATGGAGCAGACCAGAGCGGTGGCGTCCGGGCAGCCCGGGCCGGCCGCGCTCCACCCCCGCGTTCCGTCCCGGCCGCAGGCCGCCGAGCGGCCCGCCGACGATGCGGCACGCGGTGAGCACGTGCATAGCGAGCCCGCACCACCACCACCAGCAACACCACCGGCGGCGGCGGGCGGTGGCGCCGCGCCGAAGCTGCCGCGGCGGCACTCCGTGCGCGCCCAGGTCCTCACCGCCCTGCGGGAAGCCCTCATCTCCGGTGAACTCGCCGTCGGCGAGGTCTACTCCGCGCCCGCCCTCGCCCAGCGGTTCGGCGTCTCGGCTACGCCCGTACGCGAGGCCATGCAGCGGCTCGTCTGCGACGGCGCGGTCGAGACCGTCCCGAACCGGGGCTTCCGCATAGCCGGGTGCGATGCCCGCGAGCTCGCCGAACTCGCCGAGATCCGGGCCTTGCTGGAGATCCCGGCCGTACTGCGGGTCGCCCCGTCCGTGCCGCCCGAGCACTGGGCCACGCTGCGCCCGCTCGCCGAGGCGACACTCGCCGCCGCGGCCCGTGGTGACCGTGCGGCCTTCGCGGACGCCGACACCGACTTCCACGGGGCGCTGCTGGAGCTGACCGGGAACCGCCGGCTCGTCGCGGTCGCCGCGGACATCCAGCGGCGCGCCCAGCGCCGCCCCGCCCCGCACGCCCCCGCGGTGCCGGCCGCGGAACTCGTGGGTGAGGCTGCTGAGCACATCGCCCTGCTGGACGCCCTGCGGGCTCACGACCTGGCCGCGGCGGAACGCCTGCTGCGCGCTCACCTCACGCGCTGAGCCGGCGCCTCAGGCAGCGGGAAGCTGTTCGGCCAGCCACCTCGGCACGCCGCCCAGCAGCCGGAAGAGGCGACCCGCCTCCTCGCGCAGCCGGGTCGCCTCCGGTTCCGGTTCCGCGTCCGCGAGGGCCGCGAGCGCGGGCGCCATGCCGACAAGAAAACCCAGCTCCTCGCGGATGCGCAGTGATTCGGCGAACCCGTGCCGCGCCTCAGCCAACTCGCCCTCGCGCAGCGCGAGTCCGGCCAGATGCCGCCAGGTGAAGGAGCACAGCAGCAGGTCGTCGAGTGCTGCCGCCGCGGCATGTGCTCGCCGGTAGGCGGCCTGCGCCGACTGCGGTGTGTCGCTGAGGTGTTCGGCCAGCAGCCCGCGCCGGTAGTCCAGCATTGCC
>NZ_JBOHCV010000752.1:0-8746 GCF_050698815.1 Streptomyces sp. | reverse complement strand
CCACAGGTTGAGGACGCGGCCGTCGGCGGCGAACGCCTCGGGCGCGGCCTCGCGGCAGCGCTGCCAGGCGTCGGACCAGGCGGTGCCGGGCGTGAGGGTGAGGGTGGGCGGGACGAGGGGTGTGAGTGTGTTGCCCATCGTGGTTCTCCGCTCTCGTTGCACTACGGGGCGGTTTGCATGGGTTCATCCGTACCGGGCGGTGGCGAACCGACCTCGGCGGGGCACCGGCCTCCGCGCGGATACGCGCAGGGTCACGCCAGCCGGTCGAGGACGAGCCGCGCCGTTTCGGTGGGGGTCTCCCCGACCCGGACGCCGGCCGCCTCCAATGCCTCCTTCTTCGCCCGCGCGGTGCCGGAGGAACCGGAGACGATGGCGCCCGCGTGGCCCATGGTCCTGCCCTCCGGGGCGGTGAACCCGGCGACGTAGCCGATGACCGGCTTGGTGACGTTCTCCTTGATGAAGGCGGCGGCCCGTTCCTCCGCGTCGCCGCCGATCTCACCGATCATCACGATGAGGTCGGTTTCCGGGTCGGCCTCGAAGGCTTCGAGACAGTCGATGTGCGTGGTGCCGATGACGGGGTCGCCGCCGATGCCCACACATGAGGAGAAGCCGATCTCGCGCAGCTCGTGCATCAGTTGGTAGGTGAGCGTGCCCGACTTGGAGACGAGTCCGATGCGGCCCGGCTCGGGCGCGATGTCGGCGGGGATGATGCCGGCGTTGGACAGTCCGGGACTGATCAGCCCGGGACAGTTGGGGCCGATGACGCGGGTGCCGCGCTCCTGTGCGTAGCCGCGGAAGGCGACGGCGTCATGGACCGGGATGCCTTCGGTGATCACGACGGCCAGCCCGATACGGGCGTCCGCCGCCTCCTCAACGGCTGCCCTGGAGAAGGCGGGTGGGACGAAGAGCACCGAGACATCGGCGTCCGTCGCCTCCCGCGCTTCCTTCACCGTCCCGAAGACCGGCACCGAGCGGTTGTCGACGTCGACGTCCTGACCTGCCTTGCGCGGGTTCACGCCGCCGACGATGTCGGTGCCCGCGGCCAGCATCCGGCGCGTGTGCTTCATGCCCTCCGCGCCGGTCATGCCCTGGACGATGACCTTGCTTTCCTTGCCGAGGAAGATCGCCATGGTCTCTCCCGCCTCCCTATGCGGCCGTGGCCGCGGACGTGGCCAGTTCGGCGGCGCGCTGGGCGGCGCCGTCCATGGTGGTGCGCTGCTCCAGCAGCGGGTGTGGGTGTTCGTCGAGGATCGCGCGGCCGAGCTCGGCGTTGTTGCCGTCGAGCCGGACGACGAGCGGTTTGGTCAGCCGGATCCGTCCCAGTGCCTGGGTGATGCCGTCGGCGACCGCGTCGCAGGCGGTGATGCCACCGAAGACGTTGACGAGGAGGGACTTGACGGCCGGGTCACCGAGTACGACGGAGAGTCCGTCGGCCATCACCTGCGCCGACGCCCCTCCCCCGATGTCCAGGAAGTTGGCGGGCCGGGCACCGCAGCCCGCGACGACGTCGAGCGTGGACATCACCAGTCCCGCGCCGTTGCCGATGACGCCGACCTCGCCGTCCAGCTTGACGTAGTTCAGCCCTTTGGCGGCGGCCGCCGCCTCCAGCCTTCCCAGCTCCGTCGCCTCGGCCGGCTCGGTGGCGTCACCCCAACGTGTCTGCCGGAAGCGGGCGTTGTCGTCGAGGGTGACCTTGCCGTCGAGGGCGACGATGGCGCCGTCGGCCGTACGGACAAGAGGGTTGACCTCGACGAGCAGCGCGTCCTCGGACTCCAGCACGCGCCACAGCCGGCGCAGCACGGGCGCGGTGTCCGCCGGCAGTCCGGCCGCCGCGGCGATCTCGGCGGCCTTCTCGTCGGTCACGCCCTCGGCCGGATCGACGGGGATACGGGCGACCGCCTCCGGCCGGGCAGCCGCGACCTCCTCGATCTCCATGCCGCCCTCTGCGGACGCGATGGCCATGAAGCGTCCGGCGGCACGGTCCAGGACGTAGGAGATGTAGAACTCCTGCTCCACCGCCACCGGGCCGGCCAGCATCACGCTGTGCACGGTGTGGCCCTTGATGTCCATGCCCAGCATCTGCCGGGCGGTGATCTCGGCGGCTGCCGCGTCGGCCGCGCGCTTCACACCGCCCGCCTTGCCCCTGCCTCCTGTCTTCACCTGTGCCTTGACCACGACGCCGTGGCGGTCGGCGTCGAGCGCCTCTGCCGCCGCCCGGGCCGCGCGGGCCGTGTCGGCGACCTGCGCTTCCGGTACCGGAACGCCGTAGCGATCGAAGAGTTCCCTCGCCTGGTGCTCGTAAAGGTCCACGTGTGCTCCCTGTCGATCCTCGAAACGATCGGTGCACGCCCCCTGGACATCACTCAGTCGATGCGGGATAACAAGGTTCATACAGTATTCGTCGACTGTATGCAATCTGCTCTGACCGTGTGCCAACCCGACGAAGGGACTCGATACACCATGCCCGACGACAGCCAGGACGGCCGGGACCTCATATCCGGCGGACACCTGGTCGCCAAGGCACTCAAGGCGGAGGGCGTGGAGGTCATCTACACGCTCTGCGGCGGCCACATCATCGACATCTACGACGGCTGCGTCGACGAAGGAATCGACGTCGTCGACGTACGCCACGAACAGGTCGCCGCACACGCCGCCGACGGCGCCTTCTCTCTCACCGGCTGGGACTTCGAGACGCTGGTCCGCTACGACCTGCCCTTCGTCGGCATCGTCGGCAACAACTCCTCCGACGCCTATGCCCCAGGAACCATGAACCAGACGATGTACAAGTGAGGTGAACCGCGGTGACCGATGTTACTGACGTGGCCGGCACGACGACCATGACCTCCAAGGCACTCGACGGAGTGCGCGTCCTCGACATGACGCATGTGCAGTCGGGTCCCTCCGCCACCCAGCTGCTCGCCTGGCTCGGGGCCGACGTGATCAAACTGGAGGCGACCTCCGGGGACATCACCCGCAAACAGCTGCGGGACCTCCCGGACGTCGACTCGCTCTACTTCACAATGCTCAACTGCAACAAGCGCAGCATCACCCTCAACACCAAGAGCGACCGCGGAAAGGAGATCCTGACCGAGCTGATCCGGCGCAGCGACGTGCTGGTGGAGAACTTCGGCCCCGGCGCGGTGGACCGGATGGGCTTCACCTGGGACCGCATCAAGCAGATCAACCCCAGGCTCGTCTACGCGTCCATCAAGGGCTTCGGCGAGGGCCCGTACACCAGCTTCAAGGCGTACGAGGTCGTGGCGCAGGCGATGGGCGGCTCGATGTCGACCACCGGCTTCGAGGACGGACCGCCGGTGGCGACCGGTGCGCAGATCGGCGACTCCGGCACCGGTGTGCACACCGTCGCCGGCATCCTCGCCGCGCTGCTCCAGCGTGAGCGGACCGGGCGCGGGCAGCGCGTGAACGTGGCCATGCAGCACGCGGTGCTCAACCTGTGCCGGGTGAAGATGCGCGACCACCAGCGGCTGGAACACGGCCCGCTGGGCGAGTACCCGAACGACGACTTCGGCGACGAGGTGCCCCGTTCGGGCAACGCCTCCGGTGGCGGACAGCCGGGCTGGGCGGTCAAGTGCGCGCCGGGCGGTCCCAACGACTACGTGTACGTGATCGTGCAGCCCGTCGGCTGGGAGCCCCTGAGCAAGCTCATCGGCCGGCCCGAACTGGCCGAGGACCCGGACTGGAACACCCCGGAAGCCCGGCTGCCGAAGCTGGACAAGATGTTCCAGCTGATCGAGGAATGGTCGGCCACGCTGCCCAAGTGGGAGGTGCTGGGCGTACTCAACGCGCACAACATCCCCTGCGGTCCGATCCTGTCCACCAAGGAGATCGCCGAGGACGAATCCCTCGCCGCCAACGGGATGATCGTCGACGTCGAGCACCCCCAACGAGGCTCCTTCACCACCGTGGGCTCCCCCATGAAGCTCTCCGACTCCCCCGTGGAAATCACCTCCTCGCCCCTGCTGGGCGAACACAACGAGGAGGTGTACGTCGGGGAACTGGGCCTCGGCGAGGAAGAACTGGCGCAGCTCAAGACGAACGGAGTGATCTGACCGATGGCGCAGGACCAGAACAACGGCCCCCGCACGCCGGACAAGGAAACGGTACGGGCGGTACTGGACGCCGCCCGCGCCGAGGGCCGCACCGCGCTGACCGCCCCCGAGGGCAAGCGCGTCGCCGACGCCTACGGCATCCCGGTGCCCGACGAGGGCCTGGCGGAGTCCGCCGACGACGCCGTGAAGCTGGCCGACCGGATCGGCTTCCCCGTCGCCATGAAGATCGTCTCGCCGGACATCCTGCACAAGACCGACGCCGGAGGCGTCAAGGTCGGGGTGTCCTCGGCCGCGGAGGTACGCAGCGCGTACTGCGAGATAGTCGGCAACGCCCGCTCCTACGACGCCGACGCGAGCGTACTCGGCGTGCAGGTACAGCAGATGGCACCGCCCGGCCAGGAGGTGCTGGTCGGTACGGTCACCGACCCCACCTTCGGCAAGGTGGTCGCCTTCGGACTGGGCGGCGTGCTGGTGGAGGTGCTCAAGGACGTCACCTTCCGGCTGGCGCCCGCCTCCGCCGAGGACGCGCACTCGATGCTGGACGGCATCGGGGCGGCCGAGATCCTCAAGGGCGTACGGGGCGGCGAGCCCGTGGACCGGGAGGCGCTGACGAATGTCATCGTCGCCGTCTCCCGGCTCGCCCACGATTTCCCCGAGCTGGCCGAGGTCGACCTCAACCCCGTCTTCGCCTCACCCGGCGGGGCGATAGCCGCCGACATCCGCATCCTGCTCACCGATGAGGAGCCCAGGGAGCGGCGCCGGTACACGCCCGAAGAGATCCGCGTCTCGATGAAGCGCCTGATGCAGCCGGCCTCCATCGCGGTGGTCGGCGCCTCCAACGAGCAGGGCAAGATCGGCAATTCGGTGATGCGCAACCTCATCGACGGCGGCTTCCCCGGCGAGATCCACCCGGTCAACCCCAAGGCCGACGAGATCTGCGGCCGCAAGGCGTACAAGTCGGTCGCCGACGTGCCGGGCGAGGTGGACGTGGCGGTCTTCGCGGTCCCGGCGAAGTTCGTGCCGGACACCCTGGAGGCGGTCGGCGCCAAGGGCATACCGAACGCGGTGCTCATCCCCTCCGGCTTCGCCGAGACCGGCGAAGTGGAGCTGCAGGACCGGATCGTGGCCATCGGCGAGAAGCACGGCGTGCGGCTGCTCGGCCCGAACATCTACGGCTACTACTCGCCCTGGCAGGACCTGTGCGCCACCTTCTGCACGCCCTACGACGTCAAGGGCGGTGTGGCGCTCACGTCCCAGTCGGGCGGCATCGGGATGGCGATTCTCGGGTTCGCCCGCAGCACCAACACCGGTGTCTCGGCGATCGTCGGGCTCGGCAACAAGTCCGACCTGGACGAGGACGACCTGCTCACCTACTTCGCCGACGACCCGCACACCGAGTGCATCGCGATGCACCTGGAGGACCTCAAGGACGGGCGGGCGTTCGTGGAGGCGGCACGGGCGACCGTACCGAAGAAGCCCGTGGTGGTGCTCAAGGCGGGCCGCACCAGTGCGGGCGCCAAGGCCGCCGGTTCGCACACGGGCGCGCTGGCGGGCGACGACGCCGTCTACGACGACATCCTGCGGCAGGCGGGCGTGATCCGTGCGCCGGGTCTGAACGAGATGCTGGAGTACGCGCGGGCGCTGCCCGTACTGCCCACGCCGAAGGGTGACAACACCGTCATCATCACCGGCGCGGGCGGCTCGGGTGTGCTGCTCTCGGACGCCATCGTCGACAACGGCATGTCGCTGATGGAGATACCGCCGGACCTGGACGAGTCCTTCCGCGCCTTCATCCCGCCGTTCGGCGCCGCGGGCAACCCGGTGGACATCACCGGCGGCGAGCCGCCCTCCACCTACGAGGCGACCATCCGGCTCGGCCTGGAGGACCCGCGCATCCACTCCCTGGTGCTCGGCTACTGGCACACGATCGTCACGCCGCCGATGGTCTTCGCGGAACTGGCCGCCAGGGTCGTGGCCGAGGCACGGGAGAAGGGCATCGAGAAGCCGGTGGTGGCATCCCTCGCGGGTGATGTGGAGGTGGAAGAAGCGTGCGCGTACCTCTTCGAACGAGGGGTGGTCGCGTACCCGTACACGACGGAGAAGCCGGTCGCCGTCCTCGGTGCGAAGTACCGGTGGGCGCGGGCGGCGGGGCTCCTGTAGGGCCCGTGCTGCGGAGTTGCTCCGTGGTGGTGGGGACTTGCGCCCCACCACCGGCGGGGCCCGGCGGCGGTCAGGCGGACTCCTCGATCCGCCCGGCCACCGCTTGAGAAGACAGCTGAACGCAGCACCGCAACATCGCACCAAGCAAGAGATCCGGACAGGGGGCGCTGGCCAGACTCTCTCCACGCAAGGGGTGCAAAACATGACAACAACAGAAGTTCCAACGGCTCTCCCGTACCGGGAGGTGACCGACAAGAACGGTCGGACCTACCGCGTAGGCGAGTCCGACATCGACATCATGGGACGCCATCGCAAGTGGATGGTCATCCTGCCGTGGATCGGCATGATGGGGATCTCCTCGGCGGAGTACGCGTTCGCTTCCGCCGAGTCGACGCTCCACACCGCGCACGGCTGGAACAGTGCACACATCTTCTGGATGATGGGCATCTGGGTCCTCTTCCAGGGAGGCGTCGCCTTCCCCGTCGGCAAGCTGCGCGAGAACGGGCGCTTCCCCGCACGGCAAGCGATGATGTGGGGCGCGCTCGGCACGTTCATCGGCTATCTCGCGCTCGCGTACTCGCCGAACGTCATCATGGCCTACATCGGCTTCAGTGTCTTCAGCGGCATGGGCGCCGGTGCGGTGTACGCGACCTGTGTGAACATGGTCGGCAAGTGGTATCCGGAGCGCCGAGGCGGCAAGACCGGCTTCGTCAACGGCGGCTTCGCCTACGGCTCGGTGCCGTTCGTGTTCATCTTCACCGGCTTCATGGACACCGGCAACTTCAAGTGGGTGCTGGTGAGTGTCGGTGTGTTCCTGGCCGCGGTCGTCGCCGTCGCGGGCTCCTTCTTCCAGGACCCGCCGAAGAACTGGTGGCCCGCCCACGTCGATCCGCTGAAGACACCGGACGACCCGCGTGCACGCCGCGCACTGGCGAAGAATCCGCCGGCGGTCAAGCAGTACACCGCCAAGGAAGCGTTCCAGACCGGGCGTGTGCCGATCATGTGGTTCTGCCTGCTGTGCACATCCGGCGTGAACATCTTCGGTATCGCCTTCCAGGTGCCCTTCGGCAACGAAATGGGTTTCGCGGGCGGCATCGTCGCCACCGCCATGTCGCTGAAGGCCATCGTCAACGGCACCGGCCGGGGCGTGATCGGCTGGCTGTCCGACCGCTACGGCCGCAAGCAGTGCCTGCTCTTCGTCTGTGCCGTGCTCGGGCTGTCGCAGTTCGGCATCCTGCTGTCCGGTGAGGCGAGGTCGATGCCGCTGTTCCTGCTCTGCTCGATGATCTCCGGCTTCGGCGGTGGCGCGATCTTCCCGATGTTCGCGGCACTGACCGCCGACTACTTCGGTGAGAACAACAACGCCACCAACTACGGCATGGTCTACAGCTCCAAGCTGCTGTCCGGCATAGCCGGCGCGGGTCTGGGCTCCATGGTCGTCGCCTCGTGGGGTTACGGCGGTGCGTTCTGGCTCGCCGGCAGCACGTCGCTCCTCGCCGGCATCGTCGCTCTGTTCCTGCACCCGCCGGGACGGCCGCGCAAATCGCTGATCAAGCCCAATCCCCAGCCGATCAGCCGGGAAGCGGAGTGACGGAGGAAGACAGATCCGGCAGCGGCCGGGCCACCTCTCCCCATGGGTGGCCCGGCCGCTGTCTGCGTTGCGCCTCTCTCAGTGCCCGCTGCCCCGCAGCGACCGCAAATGGGCCGCGGAGCGGCGGGCCGTCCTGAAGGAGTCGGCCGGATTGTCGTGCTCCACCAGCCAGTTGTGGTCCCTGCGGCCGCCGTGGGTGCGGCCGACCTTCGTCAGGAAACGGCGGTAGTCGATGTCGCCGTCACCGACGTCGACCATGCGGTACCCGTCCTCCGAGGTCTCGTCGTGTTCGCCGTCCTTGACATGGAAGAGCGGGTAGCGGCCGGGCTGCGCGAGGACGTAGTCGAGCGGGTCGAAGGGAGCCGGGGTGCCGTCGGGGCGGACGCTGAAGCGGTACTGGCCGGCGTAGGCCCAGTAGATGTCCATCTCCAGGAAGACCAGGTCCGGGTCGGTCTCGGCCAGCAGCACGTCGTAGAGGCGTACGTCGGGCCGGTCATCGGCGAAGCCGAACTCCATCTGGTGGTTGTGCTGGTAGAACTTCAGGCCGCGCTTGCGTGCCGCGGCCCCGTAGGTGTTGAAGTCCTCCGCGGCCCGCTTCCAGGCGTCGACGGTCCGGCCGTAGCGGTCCGGGCTCGATGCGGTGCCGACGTGCGGGACGCCGACGGTGGCGGCGTCGTCCAGGACCTTCTCCAGCTGGGTGGCGAAGGTGTAGTCGGCGGGATCGTCGGAGTAGTAGCCGACGTGGCTGCCGATGCCGCGCAGCCCGTACTCCCGCAGCAGCTTGCGCAGTTGGGGCAATGTGATGTCGCCGGTGCCCTGGCGGTAGCCCGCGAACTCCACCTGCTCGTAGCTGAAGCGGGACAGCTCCTCGAAGACGGCGGCGAAGCCGAGCGAGGCGACCTTGTCGCGGAGGGTGTAGAGCTGG
>NZ_JBOHCV010000751.1:0-20554 GCF_050698815.1 Streptomyces sp. | reverse complement strand
GGCTGCTGCTGCCAGCCCGGCTGGTGCTGCGGCGGCTGCTGTCCCCAGCCCGGGCCTCCGGGCGGCCCGCCCGGGTGCTGCGGCGGCGCCTGCGTGGCCTGGGCCTGCGCCGCCTGTGGTGCTTGCGGCGCCGCCTGGCGCGCCTCCGGCGCGACAGTCTGCGCGCCGTAGACGTCCTGGCCGGGAGCCGCGGTGGCGCCCCCTCCCGAGAGGTTCAGCCGCGGACCGTCGGTGGCGTTGCCCAGGTGCACGCTCATCCCGGAGCCGAGCTCCAGCTGCTGGATGCGCTGCCCCCCGACGTACGAGCCGTTGGTACTGCCCTGATCCTCTATGACCCAGCTTCGCCCGCCCCAGCGGATGGTGGCGTGCCGCCAGGAAACCCTGGCGTCATCGATCACCACGTCCCCCTGCGGGTCGCGACCCAGGCTGTACGCCCTGGACGGGTCGAGCGTCCAGGTCTGTCCGTTCAATTCCAGTACGAGTTCCGGCACTCCATGCCCCACAAAGTTGTCCCCCGAGTAACCCCCTGCTTGGAGGGTCTAGGGATGGCGAACATCGTGAGGAACTATTTCAGGCCCGCACCCCTGACAGGAAGTCGCCCCATGTCACAACCCCACGTCAGCCGTGACCCGCCCGGGACATTGCGGGAGCCCTGGGGGATACCGGCTGTTCACCGGCATGGCGCAGTCCGGTCACGGACATCGGGCGGGCCGCGGAGCCCCCGCAGGAAGCCCACGCTCACAGCGGATACCGTAAGAGCACCATGACCACATCGCCGGCCACATCGCCCTCGTACGCCGACACCCCCACCCTCCTGGTCAAGATCTTCGGCAAGGACCGGCCCGGCATCACCGCCGGGCTGTTCGAGACCCTCGCCGCCTTCGGGGTCGAGGTCGTCGACATCGAGCAGCTCGTCACCCGCGGCCGGATAACTCTGGTCGCCCTGGTCACCGCGCCCGGTGCCGCCGCGGGGGCGGCCGAGGGCGCGCTGCGGGCGACCGTGCACAGCTGGGCCGAGTCGATGCGCCTGGAGGCCGAGATCATCTCCGGCACCGGTGACAACCGGCCGCGCGGCACCGGCCGTTCACATGTCACGGTGCTGGGACAGCCGCTCACCGCGGAGTCCACCGCCGCGATCGCGGCCAGCATCACCGCGACCGGCGGCAACATCGACCGCATCTTCCGGCTCGCCAAGTACCCGGTCACGGCGGTCGAGTTCGACGTGTCCGGCACCGGGACGGCGACGCTGCGCACCTCGCTCGCGCTGGAGGGGGCCAAGCACGGCGTCGACGTGGCGGTCATCGCCTCGGGGCTGCAGCGCCGTGCGCAGCGGCTCATCGTGATGGACGTCGACTCCACCCTCATCCAGGACGAGGTGATCGAGCTCTTCGCCGCACACGCGGGCTGCGAGGACGAGGTCGCCGAGGTCACCGCACGTGCGATGCGCGGGGAGCTGGACTTCGAGCAGTCGCTGCACGCGCGCGTGGCGCTGCTGGCGGGACTCGACGTCTCGGTCGTGGACAAGGTGCGCAAGGACGTACGGCTCACGCCCGGCGCCCGCACCCTGGTACGCACGCTCAAGCGGCTCGGCTACCAAGTCGGCGTCGTCTCCGGCGGCTTCACCCAGGTCACCGACGCGCTGCAGGAGGAACTGGGTCTCGACTTCGCAGCGGCCAACACCCTGGAGGTCGTGGACGGCAGGCTCACCGGCCGGGTCACCGGCGACATCGTGGACCGGGAGGGCAAGGCACGGCTGCTGCGCCGCTTCGCCGCCGAGGCGGGAGTCCCGCTGGAGCAGACAGTCGCGATCGGTGACGGCGCCAACGATCTGGACATGCTCAACGCGGCCGGCCTGGGTGTGGCCTTCAACGCCAAGCCGGTCGTACGCGAGGCCGCGCACGCCGCCGTCAACGTGCCCTTCCTGGACACCGTCCTGTATCTGCTGGGCGTGACACGGGAAGAGGTGGAGTCCGCGGACGGCGCGGACACCGACCAGCACGACGTGGACGCGGAGCACGGCGCGGCGGGCGAGCGCCTGTTGGGCGGCGCCGACGGCGGGCGTCCCTGAGACGATGCCGAGTGTCCGGTGACCGGGGACCGGTGCAGCTGCCGGCCGGGTCACCGGGCACTCGGGCACGTACCGGTACGCGCCGGTCCGGCTACTCGCGCGCTTCGTGCGGCGCCCAGTAGCCGGTCAGCGTGCAACTGCCGGGCTCGACGGACTTCCAGGAACCGTCGAAGCGCAGCACGGCGACCGCCGAGGTGGGGAAGCCGTTGCGCGCCATCCGCTGCTGGGCGTCCCCGTCGGCGTTGCCCATGAGGACCTCGGCCACTCCCTGTATGCCGGGATTGTGCCCGACGACCAGCAGGTCCCGGACCTCCTCGGACACGTCGTTGAGCAGCGCGATGATCTCGCCGGGCGAGGCATCGTAGAGTCGCTCCTCGTACACCGTCCTCGGGCGGTGGGCGAGGTGGTGGGCGGCCAGCTTCCAGGTCTCGCGGGTACGGGCCGCGGTCGAGCAGAGGGTCAGGCCGGGGTTGACGCCGTGGGAGGCGAGCCACTCGCCGACGGCCGGGGCATCCTTCCGGCCCCGGTCCGCGAGGGGACGCTCGTGGTCTGCCACCTCTGGCCAGTCGGCTTTGGCGTGCCGGACAAGGACAATGCTGCGGGGCACATCGACGCTCATGCGTCCCAGCTTCGCATGAAACGCTCGGTGGGGCGGAGGGTGTTGACAGTGCCTGGAGGGCTGACGTCTCCCGTTCGTCAGCCCAGCAACACCTGCGCCACCCGGTCCAGCACCTGGGCGAACGACTGCTGTGCGGCCTGCTGATCGGCCGCGTCCGCCCGGCCGCTGCCGAGTAGCAGCGCCAGCAGCACGGCGAAGGCGAGCGCGGGAAGGAGCAGGGCCCACCACGGCAGTCGCGTCTGCCGGGCCGCGGGCGGCGCGGGGCGCAGGGCGGCGGTCAGCCCCGCGGAGCGATGGGGGTGGGCACGGGCGGTCGTCATGGGGCTCGCCTCCCTGGTTCCGTGGATCACCGGGCGGTGTACTCCGGGACGTTACGGAAACGGGGGCGCCGGTCCTATCCGGTGACCCACCCAGTTCCCCCTGATCCAGGCCCCCTAAGGGATGGTGGGGCCAGCACCCCCATCGTCCCGCGGGGACGACGGGACCGGGACCCGGACCGGGTGCGAAGAACTCACGGTGCGGCGATGCTCGCGATCACTCCGATGGCCACCATGAGACCGATGATCAGGCCGACGATCAGGAGCAGCTTCCGCTGCCCGTTCTGCGGATGGGGTTCGAGCACTGGCATACCGCTCAGTGTCGCACTCAGCGTCCGTCCTCGATCACGCGGTCCCGGCCCGCCAGCACACCCATCACGGTCTGCCCCAGCAGCAGCACCGTCATCAGGAGCAGCGGTGCGTGCCAGCCGCCGACGGCATCGTGCAGGGCACCGACGAGCAGCGGGCCCGGGATGGAGATCAGATAGCCGGTGCTCTGCGCGAAGGCGGAGAGCTTGACCACGCCGGCGCTGGACCGGGACCGAAGGCTGATCATCGTGAGGGCGAGCGGGAAGGCGCAGTTGGCGATGCCCAGCAGCAGCGCCCAGACCAGGGCACCGGCCGCCGGGGCGAACCACAGCCCGGCATAACCGGTGAGACCGCAGCCGCACAGCGCGAGAACGAGCGGACCCTGGTGCCGCATCCGCGTCGCCATCCGCGGCAGCACGAAGGAGAGCGGCACTCCCATCCCCATCGTGACGGCAAGCAGCAGGCCCGCGGTGGAGGCGGAGACACCGGCGTCACGGAAGATCTGCGGCAGCCACCCCATGATGATGTAGGCGGCGGACGCCTGGAGGCCGAAGAAGCCGCCGAGCGCCCACGCGGTCGGCGAGGTGCCGATACGGATACGGGCGGACTGCACCGCCACGGTGCCGGTGCCGGGGTCGCTCCGCGATGCGGCCTCCTCAGCCGCGGCCGGCTCCGGGCGACGGCTTCCCCGGTCCTTCAGCACCACCGCCCAGGGCACGATCGCGAGCACGGCGAAGAGCGCCCAGGTGCCGAGCCCGACCCGCCAACTGCCGCCCAGTGCCTCGGTCATGGGCACGGTGACGGCAGCGGCGCATGCCGTGCCGAGAGCGAGCCCCATCGAGTAGAGACCCGTCATGGAGCCGATACGGGCGGGGAACCAGCGTTTGACGACCACGGGCATCAGCACGTTGCTGACCGCGATACCGGCGAGGGCGAGCGCACTCGCGGCAAGGAAGGCGGCGGTGCCGCCGGCGAACGGCCGCAGCGCCAGCCCGGCGGTGATGGCGACCATGCCTGCCAGCACCACGGGAGCGGGCCCGCGGCGGCGCGCGAGGCGCGGTGCCAGGCTCCCGAAGACGGCGAAGCACAGCGCCGGCACGGAGGTGAGGAGTCCGGCTGTCGCGCCGCTCATACCGAGGCTGTCCCGCACCTCCTCCAGCAGCGGGCCGAGTCCGGATATCGCGGGGCGGAGGTTGAGCGCGGCGAGGACGAGACCGACGGCGACCAGCCGCACCACCCAGCGCGGGGCGGCAGCGATCCTCGCCGGGGCGCCGGAGGCGTCCGCCGCCGAGGATGCCGTGGAATCGGAGTGGGGCTTCAGGCTGTCGTCTGTCATCGCCATAGGGGCCATCATAGAATCATGGGATGAATAGACACTAACGTGTCCCTCCGCCCCGGAGAACCCACCGGGAAGAGCCGGATCACACACCGGGAGAGAGATGACCCTGTCCTCGCCGCACCGCTCGGCACTGGCCGACCAGGTGATCTCCGCGCTGCGCGCCCAGATCACTTCGGGGGAATGGCCGGTCGGCGCCCGTATCCCCACGGAGCCGGAACTGGTGGAGCAGCTGGGCGTCGCGCGCAACACCGTTCGGGAGGCCGTACGGGCGCTCGCTCACAACGGCCTGCTGGACATCCGGCAGGGCTCGGGCACCTACGTCGTGGCCACCAGCGAGCTGGCCGGCGTGATGCACCGCCGCTTCGCCGACGCCGAACCGCGCCACATCGCCGAGATGCGCGCCGCACTGGAGACCTCTGGCGCACGGCTCGCGGCGCTGCGCCGCACCGAGCAGGACCTCGGGCAACTGGACGCGCTGCTGGAGCGGCGGGAATCGGCGTGGGCGTCAGGTGAGGTGGAGCGTTTCGTGGCGGCGGACGCCGGACTGCACCTGAGCATCGTCGCCGCCTCGCACAACGACGTGCTGACGGCCCTCTACGCCGACCTCGGGGATGTGATGCGCGCCTTCCTGCGTCTCGACGTGGGCGAGGAGCTGAACCCCGAGACGCACATGGACCACGCGCGGCTGATCGAGGCGATCCACGCGGGCGACCCGGAGGCGGCGGCGCGGGAGGCCGCGTCCCACACCCAGGAGTGGAGCTGCGGGGTGCGGACGGCGCGCGGCTGAGCCCGGCCGGGGCACGGTGGTCCCGGCCGGGACGGGGGCGGAGCCGGCCGGGCCCCGCCGCCGGCGGCTAGGCGCCCATCATGTGCACGCCGCCGTCGACGTGCACGATCTCGCCGGTCGTCTTCGGGAAGAAGTCCGACAGCAGCCCGACGATGCCGCGGCCGGTCGGGTCCGGGTCGGCCAGGTCCCAGCCGATCGGGGCCCGGTGGTTCCAGACGTCGGCCAGCTCCTCGAATCCCGGGATGGACTTGGCCGCCATGGACTTGATGGGGCCGGCGGAGACGAGGTTGCAGCGGATGTCCCGCGAACCCAGGTCACGGGCGAGGTAGCGGCTGGTCGACTCCAGGGCCGCCTTGGCGACGCCCATCCAGTCGTACTTCGGCCAGGCGATCTGCGCGTCGAAGGTGAGACCGACGACGGAGCCGCCTCGCGGCATCAGCGGAAGGCAGGCAGTGGTGAGGGACTTGAGCGAGTACGCCGAGACCTGAACGGCCGTGGCGACGTCCTCCCAGCTTGCCTCCAGGAAGTTGAAGGCACCCTGGGGGCCGAAGGCGATGGAGTGCACGATGCCGTCGAGCCCGTCGACGTGCTCCCGTACGTTCTCGGCGAGGGAGTCCAGGTGCTCCTGGTTCGTCACGTCCAGCTCGATGACGGGGGCTTCCTTGGGCAGCCGCTTGGCGATCCGCTGCACCAGGGAGAGCCGGCCGAATCCGGTGAGTACGACTTCGGCGCCCTCCTCCTGTGCGATCTTCGCGGCGTGGAAGGCGATCGAGGAGTCGGTGAGGACGCCGGTGACGAGAATGCGCTTGCCGGCGAGAATTCCGCTCATGTTCAGTGACCCATGCCCAATCCGCCGTCGACGGGAATGACGGCTCCAGTGATGTACGCGGCCTCGTCGGAGGCCAGGAAGCGGACGGAGGCGGCGACCTCTTCCGGGTGGGCGTAGCGCCCGAGCGGTACCTGCTCGACGATGTTCGCGCGCTGCTCGTCGGTGAGCGCCTGCGTCATGTCGGTGTCGACGAACCCGGGCGCGATCACATTGCAGGTGATGTTGCGGGAGCCCAGCTCGCGGGCGAGGGAACGGGCGAAGCCGACCAGACCGGCTTTGGAGGCGGCGTAGTTGGCCTGCCCCGCCGAACCCAGCAGTCCGACCACGGAGGAGATCAGCACGATGCGGCCGCTGCGTGCCCGCAGCATCCGCTTGGTCGCCCGCTTGACGACGCGGAAGGTGCCGGTGAGGTTGGTGTCCACGACGGAGGTGAAGTCCTCCTCGGACATCCGCAGCAGCAACTGGTCGCGGGTCACACCGGCGTTGGCGACCAGCACCTCGACCGGGCCCTGCTTCTCCTCGATCTCTTTGTAGGCCCCCTCCACCTGCTCCGGGTCGGTGATGTCGCACCTGACCGCCAGGCACCCGAGGTCCGCGAGGGTCTCGGGCGGCTCCCCCGAACGGTAGGTGTAGGCGACCTTGTCGCCTGCGTCGGCGAAGGCGCGGGCGATGGCGAGGCCGATGCCGCGGTTGCCTCCGGTGACGAGTACCGAGCGGCTCAAGGTGGACCACCCTTTCTGCGATCTCCGCACTTCCCGCGCTCGTCGCGAGGAGGCGGCGGATGTCTGTCCGTACGAAAGCTATACGTGCAAGGACCGTTTCAAGGAATCGAGCCGTGACAGGGGGCCAGGTGGGGCGCTGTGGGATCCCTACAGAAGGCGCGGCACTGTCCGGACCGCGGTCCACCCGTGCCCACCACGCACGAATAGACTCTGCGGCGACCCTTCCCTTCCGATCTCCAGGACAGAACGTGACACGCCTCGGCGACTCCGTGCAGCGCGCCAGCGAACTGCTGGCCCAGGACCTCTCCTCCGACCTGACCGTCGAGCGGTTGCTCGCGGAGACCGGGGCGCGGCGTTATCTCGATCTGAGCGATCTCCCGGCGGCGGAACAGGCCGCGCTGATCGGCGCGCGCGCGGTGGACGTGCTGCCCTCGGTCGAGAAGCTCGCCGAGGAGATCGAGGCGAAGCGGGCCCAGGGCAGGGGACTGCACGTGAAGCTCGGCATCGACCCGACAGCGGCCGATGTACACCTCGGGCACGCGGTGCCCGTCATCATCCTTAGCCGTTTCCAGCGGATGGGACACGACGTCACTCTGATCATCGGGGACTTCACCGCGAAGATCGGCGACCCGTCCGGGCGTACGGCGGAACGCCCGGCGCTGACGGACGAGGACATCGCGAAGAATCTGTCGGGCTACCAGGACCAGGTCAGGCCCTTCTTCGACTTCGAGAACGTGAGTTTCCGGTACAACAGCGACTGGCTGGGCCAGTTCACCTTCCCGCGTCTGATCACACTGCTGGCCCAGGTGCCCGCCTCGTCGCTGCTGCAGCGCGAGGACTTCCGCAACCGGCTCGCGGAGGGCGCGGGCCTGGCCATGTCCGAGTTGATCTACCCGGTGGCGATGGCGCTGGACTCCGTCGAACTCGACTGCGACATCGAACTGGGCGGCATCGACCAGCTGTTGAACATGCAGATGGGCCGTCGCCTCATGGAACTGCACGGGCAGCGGCCGCAGATGATCGCCACCAATCAGCTGATCGAGGGCACCGACGGCTCGGGCGCCAAGATGTCGAAGTCCAAGGACAACTACATCGGGCTGAGTACTGCCGCCGACGACGTCTACGGCAAGATCATGTCGATTCCGGACCGGTTGATGGTGCCCTATCTGCGGGCATGGACCGAGTGGACGGACGCGGAGATCGAGCTGGCGAGTGCCCGTATCGAGGCGAAGTCCCTGCACCCGATGGATCTGAAGAAGGTGCTGGCCGGGGACGTCGTCAGCGCCCTGCACGGGACCGAGGCCGCGAAGGCGGCGCGGGCGGGGTTCACCGCGCAGTTCTCGAAGAAGTCCTTCGGTGACGTGGAGACGCTGCCGGCCGTGGACGCCGGTGAGCACGGTGGCGAGGGCATCGCGACGATTCTCACCCGGGTGCTGGAGTTCACCCCCAGCGCGTCCGCCGCCCGCCGCATCGCGAAGCAGAACGGGCTGCGGCTGATCGTCGAGACGGACGACGAGGGCGGCCAGCGGTCCATCGTGCTGCCGGAGGCGGACGCGCTGCGCCCGCTCGCCGAGGTCGTGCCCGAGAAGCTGGCCGAGGCGGGAGTGGGCGGCACGGTCTACCTCAAGGCGGGGCGCCGGGTCGCGGAGATCCGCGGGCTCTGAGAGCCGGGTGAGGGACGCGGACAGCCGGCAGGGCCGGACGGGCGAGGCCCGCCCGGCCCTTCCCCACCGGACTCACGGCAGCTCGGCACGCCGCCCAGGGCACCTCCTAGACACGCTCACGCCGTCGCTTTCCGCGGATGGTGGCCCACAGCGGCGCGCCGAGGGCGACCACCACCACCGCGCCCGCCAGCTGGAGCACGTGCCGGATCCAGTCGACGCCCCTGGTGTTGTGCACGCCGATCCAGCCGGCGACGGCATTGCCCAGGATGCTGCCCAGAATGCCGAAGATCACCGTCAGCCACAGGGGGATGTCCTGTTTGCCGGGGATGATGGCGCGGGCCAGGACGCCCAGCACCAGTCCCACGAGGATCGCCCACAACCAGCTCATCGTGCCTCCGTAACTCGCTGACGTCCGGGTGCTCGGGAGCCCGAGGCGTGCGCCGTCAGCTTGGTGCCGTATGCGCCGCACCGCATGACGGGCTACGCCGTCCGGGTGAGCGCCTTTCGGCCCGGGCAGCGGGTCCGCGCTGACCGGGCCGCCCGGCCCGGCCGCCCGGCCTCGAACGCCGCTGTGCCGGGGCGTACGGTGAAGAGGGTCCGCAGAGCTCTTGGCGCGGGCCTCGGACCGGCCCGGCTGAAGGTGGTGCAGTGTGATGCGGAAGCAGCGCGGAGCCGAGGTCTTCCGGATCACCGGGGCCCGGCAGAGTCTGGCGGAGGACGTCCGCGGCAGGCAGCGGCGCTACGTGATCTCGATGCTGATCCGGACGGCTGCCGTGCTGCTGACCGTGGTGCTGTGGAACGTGCAGCGGCCGTTGGCCGTGGTGACGCTCGTGGTGGGTACGCTGCTGCCGTACGTGGCCGTGGTGATCGCCAACGCGGGCCGGGAGAACGTGACTTCGCTGCCCTCCTCCTTCGAGCCGGCCCCCGCCCGCCCCATGCTCGGCGCTGCGGAAGCGGCAGCGGAACCGCAGGCCGTCGAGCCCGACGGGCCGCCGGCCGACCGCAGTTGAACCGGTCCCCCGCCAGGCCACGTGCCATCCTCAAGAAATGCTCATATCAATCATGCAGTTCCGCTCCACCGCGCGGGGTTCCCCATGCCATACTTCAAAAGCGCTCCGCATCCCCCGTCGGAGCGACAGACCGACGCCGGGCGGCTCCCCCCGTGGCTGCCCGGCGTCGCTTGGCGTCCGGCTCCGGGTGTTGGATAGGGACCGTGTCTACTTCGTTTCCTTCGTTTCCCTTCCCCGCCGCCGAGGAGCCAGAGACTCCCATCTGCTCCGCCAAGGGCTGCCGCGCGCCCGCCGTGTGGGTGCTGGCCTGGAACAATCCCAAGCTGCACACCCCGGAGCGCCGCAAGACCTGGCTGGCCTGCGAAGAGCACCGCGAGCACCTGTCGTCGTTCCTGGACATGCGCGGTTTCCTCAAGGACGCCGTGCTGCTCAGCGAGTGGGAGAAGGGTGAGCGCGGCTCAGCCGCCGATGGCTGACATCGGACGGTCGGGCTGCACGAAGGACGGATCGTCGATTCCCGCGCCCGCCTTCTTCCCCCACATCGCCAGCCGCCAGCGCGCCGCGACCTCCGAGTCCTCCGCTCCGCCGCGGAGAGCGCCGCGCAGATCGGACTCCTCGGTGGCGAACAGGCAGGTGCGGACCTGACCGTCAGCCGTGACCCGGGTACGGTCGCACGCCCGGCAGAAGGGGCGGGTGACGGAGGCGATGACGCCGACCCGGTGCGGGCCGCCGTCCACGGTCCAGCGCTCGGCGGGTGCCGAACCGCGCTTCTCCTCGCCCTCCGGGGTGAGGGTGAAGCGGGTGCGCAGCGACTCCAGGATGTCCCCGGCAGTGATCATGCCGTCGCGCTGCCAGCCGTGCTGGGCGTCGAGCGGCATCTGCTCGATGAAGCGCAGTTCGTAGTCGTACTCCATGGCCCAGGCGAGCAGCTCCGGGGCCTCGTCGTCGTTGAGACCGGGCATCAGTACGGAGTTGACCTTGACCGGTGTGAGGCCCGCCTCGCGTGCGGCGGCCAGTCCGCGCAGCACGTCGGCGTGCCGCTTGCGCCGGGTCATCCGCTGGAAGACGTCGGGGCGGAGGGTGTCCAGCGAGACGTTGACCCGGTTCAGCCCCGCGTCGCGCAGTGCTCCGGCCGTACGCTCCAGACCGATGCCGTTCGTCGTCAAGGACAGCCTGGGGCGGGGTTCCAGGGCGGCGCAGCGCTCGATGATGCCGACGAGTCCGGGCCGCAGCAGCGGCTCACCGCCGGTGAACCGCACCTCCTCGACGCCGAGTTCACTCACGGCGACGCGGACCAGCCGGACGATCTCGTCGTCGGTCAGCAACTCCGGCTTGGCCAGCCACTGCAGGCCCTCTTCCGGCATGCAGTAGGTGCAGCGCAGATTGCAGCGGTCGGTCAGCGAAACGCGCAAGTCGGTGGCGACTCGGCCGTATGTGTCGAGCAGCATGCTGGCGGCCCTCCCACGGGGTGGTTCCAGTTCTTCGCAGCGTACGTGACGGCACTGACACCCGGCCGGCCGCCGGATGTCAGTGCCGTCCCGCTCTCCGTGGCCGGGGCCACGCCCATGCCGGTGCGGCGGCGCCTCAGTGCGCGCCGAAGCCGGTCATGGAACGCACCTCCAGCTCCGCGAACTTCTTGCCGCTCGCGTCCTCGTCACGTGAGGTCAGCGAGCCGATCCAGCCGAGCAGGAAACCGAGCGGGATCGAGATGAGCCCGGGGTTCGACAGCGGGAAGTAGGCGATGTCGGCGCTCGGGAACATCGAGGTCGGCGTTCCGGTGACCACGGGCGAGAAGAGCACCAGCAGGACCGAGGAGCCGAGTCCGCCGTAGATCGACCACAGCGCACCCCGGGTGGTGAACCGCTTCCAGAAGAGGCTGTAGAGAAGCGTCGGCAGGTTGGCGGAGGCGGCGACCGCGAAGGCCAGCGCGACGAGTCCGGCGACGTTGAGCCCGCCGGCGAAGATTCCCAGCCCGATCGCGACGGCACCGATGATCACCGAGGAGATACGGGCGGCCCCGACCTCCTCCTTCTCGGTCGCCTGCCCCTTACGGATGACATTGGCGTACAGGTCGTGCGCGAAGGACGACGAGGAGGCGAGAGTGAGACCCGCGACCACCGCCAGGATCGTGGCGAAGGCGACCGCCGAGATCATCGCGAGCAGGATCGCCCCTCCGGTCGAGTCCGCGCCGCCGCCGATCTCCTGGGCGAGCAGCGGGGCGGCGGTGTTCCCCGCAGCATCGGAGCCGGTGATCGTCTTCTGGGAGAGCAGCGCTGCGGCACCGAAGCCCAGCGCGATCGTCATCAGGTAGAAGGCGCCGATGATCCCGATGGCCCAGTTCACCGACTTGCGGGCGGCCTGGGCCGTCGGGACGGTGTAGAAGCGGATCAGGATGTGCGGAAGTCCGGCGGTGCCGAGAATCAGTGCGAGGCCCAGCGAGATGAAGTCGATCTTGGAAGTGGTGGTCAGTCCGAACTTCAGGCCCGGCTCGAGGAAGGCCTTCCCCTTGCCGCTGTTCTCCGCGGCGGCGCCGAGCAGGCTGGAGAGGTTGTAGTTGAACTTGTGGAAGACCAGCACCGTGACGATGAGAGTGCCGCCGATGAGCAGGCACGCCTTGATCATCTGCACCCAGGTGGTGCCCTTCATGCCGCCGATCGTCACGTAAAGAATCATGACAATACCGACGAACACGACGATGAGGTTCTTCCCCGTCTCCCCGGTGATGCCCAGCAGCAGCGCTACGAGCGCGCCCGCCCCGACCATCTGGGCCAGCAGGTAGAAGATCGAGACGATGATCGTGGAGATGCCCGCGGCCGTACGGACGGGTCGCTGCCGCATCCGGTAGGCCAGGACGTCGCCCATGGTGTAGCGGCCGGAGTTGCGCAGCGGCTCGGCGACCAGCATCAGCGCGACCAGCCAGGCCACCAGGAAGCCGATGGAGTAGAGGAAGCCGTCGTATCCGGACAGGGAGATCGCACCGGCGATGCCGAGGAAGGAGGCGGCCGACATGTAGTCGCCGGAGATGGCCAGCCCGTTCTGGAAGCCGGTGAACTGGCGTCCGCCGGCGTAGAAGTCGGTGGCGTCCTTGGTCCTGCGCCCCGCCCACACCGTGACGCCGAGGGTGATGAGGACGAAGACCGTGAACAGTGTGACGATCAAGGTGCGGTGCTGGCTGGCGCCTTCGGCCGCGAGCTGCAGATGCGCCGGGGCCGCGGCGAGCGGCTGTGTGAGGCTCATGCTTCACCCTCCAGTCGGGACTTGATCGCCCGGGACTTCGGGTCGAGCTTGGCCGCGGCGTGCCGGGAGTACCACCAGGCGATCAGGAAGGTGGTGAGGAACTGGGCGAGACCGAAGACGAAGGCGATGTTGATATTGCCGACGACCTTGGTCGCCATGAACCCGCCCGCGTAGTTCGAGAGCATCACATACAGCAGATACCAGACGATGAAGGCGACGGTGAGGGGAAATGCGAAGGAGCGGTAGGTGCTGCGCAGGGCGCCGAACTCGGTGCTCTGCTGCACCTGCGTGTAGTCCGGGCCGTCGGGCGGGCCGGACCTCTCATTCTCCGGTACTGAGGCCACGGTGTCTCCAGTCGGTGTGAACACGAAGTGAGGGAAGGTACGGGACGGTGCTGGGCGGTCAGAGAAATGACCAGGTCGGGGCTGCTTCTCAGCAGTACGGTGCGCCGCATCGTAGATCTTCGCCGGGCCCTCGCAACAGGGGTTGGTCGTTGAAACCCGAAAGAGAGATGGTGACGTACCGGCATCATCTTTGCGAATCCATTGCTGCGCCGCTCCGATCAGCGCTAAGTTCCCAGCTCTGTGGTCAACTTCGGACGACATGGAGACCCCGTGGAATCACAACCTTCCAGACGGTGGCGCGCGCTTGCGATGCCGCTGGGACTGGTTCTGACCGCTTCGCTCGCACTGGCGGGAGCCGCCGTGGCGAGTGGCCAGGACGCGCCCGCCGAATCGCAGGCGGATGGCGAGAAGCTGAGCTACGTCGTCAATACCAAGGCGGACGCCGGCACCATAGAGCGCGTGAAGAAGGAGATAGCGAAGGCTGACGGCACGGTCGTCACCTCGTACGAGCAGATAGGCGTGATCGTGGCGCACTCGGCGAACGCCGGGTTCGGCGACACGATGCGCGCGGTCGAGGGCGTCGACACGGCGGGCGCGACCCGTACCGCCCCGCTCAAGGCCGCCAGCACCACAGACGTCGGCAAGCCGAAGTACCTGAAGGTCCCCAAGTCGGCGACCGGCGCCGAGGCGAAGGCAGCGGCCAAGGCGGCGGGCGAGGAACCGCTGGAGTCCCTGCAGTGGGACAAGCGGATCATCCGGGCCGACGAGGCCAGCAGGATCAGCCAGGGCAGCAAGAAGGTCACCGTCGGTGTCATCGACACCGGTGTCGATGACACCCACCCGGACCTCAAGGCCAACTTCTCGGCCGGCCAGTCCGCCAACTGTGTGGGCGGCAAGGCTGACACCTCGCCGGGCGCCTGGCGCCCGTACACGGCGAACGACTACCACGGCACCCACGTCGCGGGCATCGTGGCCGCCCCGCGCAACGGGGTCGGCGTGGCCGGCGCCGCACCGGGCGTCAAGGTCGCGTCCCTGAAGGTGTCCGAGGAGGAGTCGTCGCTCTTCTTCACCGAGGCCGTGGTCTGCGCCATGGTCTTCGCCGCCGATCACGGCGTCGAGGTCACCAACAACAGCTATTACACCGACCCGTGGCTCTACAACTGCAAGGACGACGACGACCAGCGGGCGCTCGTCGACGCGGTCGACCGGGCCGCGAAGTACGCGACGAACAAGGGGACCACGCACGTCTCCTCGGCGGGCAACTCCTCGCATGATCTGGCCGCGAAGGAGATCGTCGACGACTCCAGTCCTGACGACAGCACACCCGTCGAGCGCACCATCAACCCGGCGGAGTGCCTTGACCTGCCGAGCATGCTGGACGGGGTGACCTCGGTCTCCTCCACCGGCGCGAAGAACGCGAAGTCCTACTTCTCCAACTACGGGCTGAACAAGGTCGACATCTCGGCACCGGGCGGCGACCGCCGGTACCAGATGCCCGAGGAGCCGGCCAAGGACGGCGGCGTGCTGTCCACCATGCCCAACGGTGACTACGCCTACCTGCAGGGCACCTCGATGGCCGGTCCGCAGGTCGCCGGTGTGGCGGCGCTCATCAAGAGCCACCACCCCAAGGCCAGCGCGCAGGAGATCGCCTGGCGCCTGAAGGCCCAGGCGATGAGCGTGACCTGCCCGGAGGAGTTCGACCCCGACGGCAAGGGCACCTACAAGGCCGACTGCACCGGCCTCAAGGGCAACAACAGCTTCTACGGCCACGGGATCGTCGACGCCCTCGCGGCCGTCAAGAAGTGAGGATCAGGAACTGACGCGCTGAGCCGGTGACTCCGCCGGCTGGGGGCCGGGCTGCTGAACAGGCGGCCCGGCCCCTTCCGTCAGGCCCGCCGCGGGCAGCCAGCCCGGCCCGCGGAAGACCCGCCCGGCGCGCTCTCGCCAACTGCGCGCCGCCCGCAGATCGCGTCCGATCGCGGCGTACTCGTGGGTGGCCACCCGCAGCGGGTTGTAGGTCCCGATGTTCTTGGTGAGCCCGAAGGCACACGGCTCGGTCTCCGGTGTGAACGAGCCGAAGAGCCGGTCCCAGAGGATCAGGATGCCGCCGAAGTTGCGGTCCAGATAGCCCCCCTGTGAGGCGTGGTGCACCCGGTGGTGCGAGGGTGTGTTGAAGACGAACTCCACGGGGCGCGGCAGCTTGTCGATCCGTTCGGTGTGTATCCAGAACTGGTAGACGAGGTTCACCGAGGAGCAGAAGGCGAGCGCGGCCGGGTGCACACCGAGGGCGATCAGCGGCACGTAGAAGGGCCACACCGTCCAGGTGGTCCAGGGCTGGCGCAGCGCGGTGCTGAGGTTGAACTTCCGGCTGGAATGATGCACCACGTGACAGGCCCACAGGATGCGGATGACGTGGTGGCCACGGTGCGACCAGTAGTAGAAGAAGTCCTGACCGAGCAGCATCAGGGCAACCGTCCACCACAGCACGGGGATCCGCAGCGGGGTCAGTTCGTAGATCCCCGCGTAGAGGGCGACGATCGGGATCTTCCAGAGGGCGTCGAAGGCCAGGCTGCCAAGCCCCATTCCGATGCTGGTGGCAGCGTCCTTGGCGCCGTATCCGGCGGCGTCCTCGTCCGGATGGAAGCGGTAGCTCACCATCTCCACGATGGTGAGCAGCACGAAAGCGGGTATCGACCAGAGCACCACGTCGGGCAGCTGAGACGGCATGTCAGCAAGGTAGGCGCGGACGCCGCCCCCGGCTAGGGGTTGTTACCGACTAGTATGAAGTAAGTGACCGTCAGCCGGCCGGGAGCACGGACCGGGCCCGGCTGCCGCGTCCTCCCCGTACGGAGGCCATCGGTGCCGAAACAGCCGCGCGGGCACGGATGTTGCGCCCTCGGGTGACACTCCCGCACGCGCTGCCGGAACTGTCAGTGCCGACCCGTATTCTCTGTGACCATGCTCGGAGACCAGACGGCACGCCCCGGCGAACCGGCGGACGAGACGGCAACGGCGCCTCGTATCCCCTCTCAGTCACCCGCCGTCGACCCGGGCAGCGGGCCCGGCTGGCCCGCCGGCTATCCGGCGGGGTTCGCGGTGGTGGACGTCGAGACCACCGGCCTGGCACGTGACGACCGCATCGTGTCCGCCGCCGTCTACCGGCTGGACGCCCGGGGCAACGTGGAGGACCACTGGTATTCGCCGGTGAACCCGCAGCGCGACCCCGGCCCCACCTGGATCCACGGGCTCACCTCCGAATTCCTCGCCGACGCACCGCTCTTCGACGAGATCGCCGACGACTTCGCCGCCCGGCTGGAGGACCGCGTCCTGGTCGCCCACAACGCGATCTTCGACTGGTCGATGATCGCGCGGGAGTACGCACGCGCACGCCGCACGGTGCCCGTGCGGCAGCGGTTGTGCACCATCGCCCTCGCCAAGGAGCTCTCCCTCCCGCTCCCCAACCACAAGCTGGAGTCGCTCGCCGCGCACTACGGCGTCTCCCAGCGGCGCGCGCACCACGCGCTGGACGACGCGCGGGTGCTGGCCGAGGCGTTCCGCCCCAGCCTCCATCTCGCCGTCCAGCAGAAGGTACGGCTGCCGCTGCTCGCCTGCCGGCCGCTGTCGGAGTGGTCGGACGCCGTGACGCCGGCCGGGGGTGGTGGCCACAGCGGTGCTTACGGCGGTGATAACGGTTGGGGCTCGCGCCCGTACGCACGCGGCTGGCGCCCCGCACGGAAACGGCCCGCCTGTCCCCACCCCAACCCGGGGCGATACGAGCCGGGTGGGCGGCTCGTCCAGGGGATGCGGGTGGCCATCTCGGGAGACACATCCGTCGAGCGCGAACTGCTGGAGGACCGGGCCATCGAGGCGGGACTGCACATCGCGACCAGCGTCTCGCGTCTGACCAGTGTGCTGGTCACCAACGATCCGGACGGCCTCACGGGCAAGGTCGTCAAGGCGCAGACCTTCGGCACGCCGGTGCTGGACGAGGCCGCCTTCAGCCAGCTCCTCCAGAATGTGGCCCCAGCAGCCCCCGCGCCGGGGAGCTGACCGGCCGCCGAGTACCGTCCATAGGCGTGTACCGCTTCCTGTTGTCCCGGCAGTGGGTGATCCTCACCCTCATCGGCCTCGCTCTCATCCCCGCGATGATCGAACTGGGCTTCTGGCAGCTGCACCGGCACGAGTCGCGGGTGGCGCACAACGAGTTGATCACCAAGAGTCTCACCGCTTCGCCGGTACCCATCGGGCAGCTCACCGGGCCGGGGCGCGAACCCGCCGCGGACGATCATTTCCGCACGGTCACCGCGACCGGCCGCTACGACACGGAGCACGAGGTCGTGGTGCGGCAGCGCACGGGCGCCGACCAGCAGTCCATCGGTTACTTCGTGCTCACCCCGCTGATCCAGCGGGACGGCACGGCTGTGCTGGTCAACCGGGGCTGGATCGAAGCCGGCGGCGACCTGACCGAGTTTCCCCGGGTACCGAGGCCGCCGCGCGGCCAGGTCACCGTCACCGGCCGGATCATGGCCGACGAGACGAGCGCGGCCAGCGGTATCAAGGACAAACCGGGCCTGCCGCCCCGGCAGGTGATGCTGATCAACAGCCGGCAGCAGGCCGAGGCGCTGGGCAGATCCGTGCTGGGCGGCTACCTCCAGCTGACGGCGACCTCACCGAAGCCGGACACCCGGCAGCCGGAGCGGATCCCGGAGCCCGATCACAGCAGTATCGGCGCGCACATGGCCTACGCGGTCCAGTGGTGGCTCTTCTCGGCGGCGGTCCCGGTCGGCTGGTTCGTCCTCGTACGCCGCGAATTCCGGGACCGCCGGGACCGCTTCGCGAAGACGGCCGGCGCGGCTGACGCGGGGCACGAGGCGGAGACCCCCCGTACTCCCGCCGCGCGCGGTGGCGCACACTGAAGCCATGGATCTTGGGCTGAAGGACCGTGTCTACGTCATCACCGGCGCCACCCGTGGGCTCGGCTTCGCGACGGCCGAGCAGTTGGTCGCCGAAGGAGCCAAGGTGGTCGTCTCCGGCCGTACGGACGAGGCCGCCGCTTCCGCCGCCGCCCAGCTCGGCGGAGAGCGGTCGGCCGTCGGGGTCGGCGCCGACAACTCGGCGCCGGACACCGCGAACCGCCTCATCGACACCGCGCGGTCCCGTTTCGGGCGCTTGGACGGTGTCCTGATCAGCGTCGGCGGCCCGCCCGCGGGCGTACCCGCCGACGCGGTCTCGGACGAGCAGTGGCAGTCCTCCTTCGAGACCGTCTTCCTGGGCGCGGTGCGGCTCGCCCGCACGGCTGCCGGCGAACTCGGCGAGGGGGGCGCGATCGGATTCGTGCTCTCCGGTTCCGTGCACGAACCGATCCCGGGACTCGCGGTCTCCAACGGTCTGCGCCCCGGCCTGGCGGGCTTCGCCAAGACACTCGCGAACGAGGTCGGGCCACGGGGCGTCCGGGTGTTCGGGCTGCTGCCCGGCCGGATCGGCACGGACCGGCTGGCCTACCTCGACTCCCTCTCGGGTGACGGTGACGCGGCACGGGAGCGCAACGAGGCGGCGATCCCGCTGCGCCGCTATGGGACACCGGAGGAGTTCGGGCGCACCGCGACGTTCGTGCTGTCGCCGGCCGCTTCGTATCTCCACGGCGTCATGCTGCCGGTCGACGGCGGCGCCCGGCGCGGCTTCTGACCCGAATCCTCCGGCCGTCAGCCGTCAGCCGTCAGCCGCCGACCGTCACTGCACCCGCTCGGCCCGGTGCTTCGCGCTGCGCAGCCGCACATCGGCCGGGAGCTGTTCCAGCGCCGCCGACGCCCGCGCGTGCTCCAGTGCCTCGTCGCTGAGCCGCGCCAGCACCGGCCCCGGTTCCGCGTGCGCCGCCAGCAGCAGACCCACCCGGGCCCGTGGCGCGGTGCGCCGTCCGGTCAGCCGCACCGATGCCTTGTCCACCCCGGACAGTGACTCCGCCTCCGCCTCGAGAGCGTTCTCCAGCGCCCTGCCACGCAGCAGTGCGCCCTCGCCATCCCCGCTCTCGACCAGCACCTCACCGAGCCTGCGCCGCCGCAGCTGCGCGATCAGCCACCACAGCAGCAGCATCACCAGCACGCCGAGCACCACGAAGACGACCGGCCACCACCAGCCCTCCGACCGCCACCGGGTGCGGTCCGCGTCGGACAGCAGAACCGCCTCGGGACCCGGCCACGGCCAGCCCGACGGCAGCTCGACACGCGAGCGCCGCAGAAGATCGAAGCCGCCCGCGAGGACGGCCAGCCCGAGCACCAGCAGCATCACACCGGTCAGCGCGAGCAGCACCCGGTTGACGGTCCGCAGCATCCCGCCCATCTCCACTCACCGCTTCTTCGGACGTCGTACCTGTACGGAGAGGCCCAGCCGCCGGGCCAGGCCGAGCTGCCGGATGCCTTCCCCCAGCACCGTGTCGAGATCGCCACGCACCTCGTGCAGGTCCCTGAAGTGGGCCCGGGCCTTCGCCCGTACCTTCCGCCGCCCGACCGCGACCCGCGCGGAATGCACTCCCGGCACCTCCATCGCGCGGTCCCGCAGCACCAAGCCGGCGGCTCCACGGTGCAGTCCCGCCCGTACGTGCGCGATGTCCCGTCGCATCGGCAGCAGCCCGCGCAGGCCGGGAGTCAGCGCCAGCAGGATCAGCCACAGTCCCAGCAGCCCGGCCACGCAGGCACCCGCCAGCACCTTGGCGTCATCGACCCTGGTCGTCGCCAGCTGATCGGCGAGGGTGCGGCGCCAGGCCATGGCGGACTCACCCGCCCGCACGGACACCAGGTCGCCGAGCAGCAGCACGGCAGCGGCCAGCACCAGCAGGGCGACGATCCCGGCGGGCAGCCCCCGGACCGACCAGAAGCGCCGGACCGGGCCGCCCTTCCCTCCGCCCGGGCCGTACGCGGCGGCGGAGGCGGCCTGCCGCAGATGACCGCCGGCCTGCGCACCATCGCCCCGCCCGGCATCGTCCTTCTCCAGCGTCGGCATCCGCTGGGTACGCTCGTCGCTCACCGGGCCCTCCCGGGGGTCTCGCCGTCCAGCTGCTCGGAGTGCAGCCGCTCCACGCCCACGGCCACCTCCGGCACATCCATGCCGACCAATTCCTTTACCCGTGAAGCGACTTGCCGGCGCACAGCGGCACACTGCGCACCGATGTCGGAAGGGTAACCGAGTTCGACGATGACGCGGACCCGCGCGGTCCGCTCCCGGACATCCGCCGTCGCACGCGGCCGGTACCGGCGCCCGGGCGGAACGTGGAAAGTGGCGGGTTGGGTGCGCAGCGCTTCCCGCGCGGCCTGCG
>NZ_JBOHCV010000750.1:0-4708 GCF_050698815.1 Streptomyces sp. | reverse complement strand
GTCGCCCAGCAACTCAACGGCCGACCACGCAAAACGCTCGGCTGGAAAACCCCAGCCGAGCGCCTGCGTGATCTACTGACGACCACGTAGGCCGTCAGGTGTTGCGAGGACCCCGAGAATCCGCCTTGCCTGGTCAGGGGCCGTTCACCTGCGGTGAGTGCTTGACGGTTCCGTTTGGAACGCACGGTCCCCTCGGTGCCGGCGTGCTCGTGCTCACCGGTGCCGACTGGCCCATGTCAGTGCTGGATACAGCGGCCTGGATCAGGCCGTGGCGTACTCCGTGTGGCAGTCGTACTCATTGCCGTTGTTGGTCTGGCAGGACGTGATCGGGAGCCTGGTACCTTCCGTGTAGTTGAGGTTCACAGTGCGATCGGTGTTGGCGCCCGTTGTCAGGTAGTAAGGGATGCCGTTGACGTAAGCAACCACACCCTCGCCGTTGGCAGCGTAATCGGCGATGTGCAGCACTTCGCCGTATGCATCGAAGTAGACCCGGTCCACGCGGTTCCCGGCGGAGTCCTCGTGGGCGATCACGCAGCTGACGCCGTCCGGATCCGAGACTCCGGCGCCGAAGCAGCTCGCTTCGAGGGCCAGGGCGTTTGCGGGCATCAGCCCGACGAAGCTGGCGCTGAGGACACCAACGAGCGTGAGTTTGCTCATGGTTCGCATGTAGTTCACTTCTCCGTTGCGGCGTAGGGTTACCGGAGTGGATCTTGCCGCTACAGAGGAACGCGCGGAACAGCATTGCGCGCTCTGTGATCACTTCGAGATGGCCAGAGCCTGACAGTCTTTCGGGACCAAGCCGGTGCCCTGCTGCAATTCCACCGCGAAAACGGCCCTCGCCCTGGCCCTGGCCACCGCGACCGTGCGTGTCGAGATCACGGACATCCGTAACGAATGCGTACCCGCACTCGCGGCGCCCGCCGACGACCGCGACGACGGGATCCTACTTGCGGATATGGGACACAAGACGCCAATGGCTCTCAAGTCGTCAGAGTGGAGACCCTCCAGCGCCTCACCGAGCCGACAACTGGAAGCTGTCCCGGCGTCATGTTTGACAGGGGCCGAAGGCGCGTAGTTAGCCTCGCGATATGGCAACTATGTTCAGGAGCGTGCTCCGTGCACTGCCGCGGATAGGTGTGCAGGTACTCGACCTCGGACCCGGTACGGCCGTGGTCTCCCGGCGCGGTGGCTACACCGCGAAGAAGATGAGCGCGGACGCGTGGATGGTCGGCACCAAGCGGACGAGCACCCCCACCGACGGGTGGGGCCTGCACAAGAAGACCGCGAGCAAACTGTGTGCCCGGCACGTGGCCGGCTTCCTGACCAACTATGAGGTGAACTGCGTCTTCGACGTCGGGGCCAACAAGGGGCAGTACGGCAAACAGCTGCGTGAGTCCGGCTACCGAGGCAGGATCGTCTCCTTCGAGCCGGTTCCGGATGCCCTGGCCGGGCTGCGCAAGGCCGCCGAAGGAGACCCCGACTGGCTGGTCTACCCCTGCGCGCTGGGGCGCAGCGAATCGGTCCAGAGCATGCATCTGGGATGGAAGACCATGAACTCGCTGCTCGAACCGAGCGCGTACGGACAGCAGCGCTACAAGCGATTCGCCGACGACAGCACCACGCTGGTGCGGGTCCGGCGGCTGGACGAGGTCATGGACGAGGCCCTGGAGGGTCTCGCGGACCCGCGGCCCTACCTGAAGATGGACACCCAGGGCTTCGACATGGAGGTCTTCGCCGGCGCGGGCGAACGGATCGACGAGTGCGTCGGGATGCAGTCAGAGGTGGCAGCGCTGCAGCTGTACGAGGGGAGCCCGCACATGACCGAGGCCCTCACCGCCTACCAGGACGCGGGCTTCGAGATCACCGGCATGTACCCCGTCACGCGTGAGGAGACCACAGGGCGGGTCGTCGAATTCGACTGCGTACTGGCGCGCGCGGCCTCAGCGCCGACGTCACCGGTGGCGGCGCCGACGGCATCCCGGCAGTGACCGCCTCGGTGAACGTGCGAGGTTCAAGGGCGAGTTGACGGGGCTGAAACCTGATGACCGGGCAGGAACGCTGAACGCTCCCGCCGTTGTGAGTGAGATCCCCCACCGCATCTTCCTCGGCGGGCGTGGAACCCGGGTGGTGTGCGGAGGGGCGAGGCGTTTCACGCTGCCGCTTCCGACTGGTCGTGTGCCGTTCACCTCCGGTTCGTAGCTTGCGGGTAGGCATATAAATGAGTCGTTATCTACCCGAAAGGCTGTAGTGAGTACCACGTCGCCCACGGATCGCCAGGCTCCGGTCAAGGTGAGTGTCGTCGTTCCCACCCACAACACCGGCGAGACGGTCCTGACAGGACTGCGCTCCTTCCTCGCCCAGACCTTGCCGCGCTCGGAGTTCGAGGTCATCTACGTCGATGACGGCTCCACCGACGACACCGTCGCGATACTGGAGTCCGAAGTCGCCGGCCAGGGAGCCGAATCGGTGGTTCGCCTGATAGGCATCGCGAACTCCGGCTGGCCCGGCAAGCCGCGCAACATCGGCATGGATGCCGCGCGAGGCGAGTTCGTCTACTTCGTCGATGACGACGACTGGCTCGCACCCGAGGCCCTGGAGCGCACGTACACGCGGGCACGGGAAACGGAAGCAGACATCGTCATAGGCCGGATGGCCGGACACGGACGGCGCGCGCCGCGGGCTCTGTTCGAGAAGCCCATCGCCGCAGCGGACTTGCGGTCGGACGTCGCGCTGCTGGCGTCGATGACCGTGCACAAGCTCTTCCGGCGCAGCTTCCTGCAGAAGAACGGACTGCGCTTCGCCGAAGGCGAAGTGCGGCTCGAGGACCATATGTTCACCCTGCGGGCCTATCTCCTCACCGGCCGGGTGGCCACCGTGCACGACTACACCTGCTACCACTGGGTGCGGCATCGGGGCGACGAGCACAACATCAGCTACGAGACGATCGAGCCGGGCCCGTACGTCGACAGCGTCCGCGATGTGCTCGCCATCCTCGACGCGCCCGATACGTGCGTCGCGCCCGGTCGGCACCGCTACCGGCTGGCGGCGAACTGGTACGGCAAGAAGGCGCTCGCCCGGATCAGCGGTCAGCGTTTCCTCGAGCAGCCCGACCGCCGCAGGGCCGAATGGTTCGAAGCCGTCGGTGCCTTGGCCGCCGACATGCCTCCGAAGGCCGACGCGGCACTGCCCACCCGGCTGCGGGTCGTCGCGGCTCTCGCCCGGCACGGCGAGCGCGCACTGCTGGAGGAACACGCGGAGTTCGAAGCCGGAGTCGGCCAGCAGCCTCTCGTCCACTCGGCCGAGTGGAAGGACGGACGGCTCACGGTCTCGTGCGGCACCCGGCTGGTACGCAAGAGGGGGAAGGTCTCGCCCGCCGTACCCCTCGCTTTCTCCCGCGCCCAGGGCCGCTATCTGCTCCGGCTGGCGCCGAGCGTCGCCGCCGTGCGGGAAGCCGCTGAGGCGGCCGACTTCACCAAGGCAGTGCAGCGCAGCAACGTCCGCGGCCTGCTCCGCCACAGCGGAGGGGGAACCGTGCTGAGCGTGCCGCTCAGCCACCACGTGGTCGAGGTGCCCCTGCGGGGCAGCAACGGCGCAGCCGAACTGACGGCCAGGGTGGCGCGTTGGATGCGGCTGCCGGCATGGCTGACGTCCCGTCTGCCGGGTGCCCGCCGCAAGCCGGACCTGTGCGCCCTGCGCTTCGAGACCGAGTTCACCGTCGACCCCTCCTCGGCCGACAACGGCCGACCGCTGGCGCCGGGCACCTGGGACCTCCAGCTTCAGCTGGGGTGCGGCGGCTGGCGCATCGCCCGGGACCTGCGCGGCTACTCCATCGACGTGCCGGCGGATGCGAAGCCGCAGCCGCAACGACCGCGACAGGGGTCTGCCCTTCAGCTCACCGCCAGTGACTGAGGGGATCCCGGCTCGCGAAGGCGGTGGCCGGACAGGCCGCAAGTCTGTCGACCCGTGCAACCGGGAGTGTAGAACGATCAGATGAGCGACATGGTGAAAGCGTCCGAGGCCGGGACCAAGCAGGAGGGGACGGGTGGGGATGACGGACGGTAACGGGTCGGTGCCCAGCGACAGATCCGGCGGTGGCGCCGAACATGTGTCGCGCGACGAGGGTATGGCCTCGGAGGAAGAGCCGTGGGAACGAGTCAATCGCCAGTGGAACGAGATTCTTCAGGAGACCCGCGTCGCACAGACCGGTGTGCAGATTCTCTTCGGCTTTCTGCTGAGCGTCGCGTTCACGGCTCGCTTCACCAACCTGGCCGCCTTCGACCGAACCGTCTACGTCATGACCGTGATCCTGGCCGCCGGTGCGACCGGGGCTCTGATCGCCCCTGTGTCCATTCACCGTTTCCTCTCCGGGCAGCGGATGAAGGACGAGGTCGTGGAGGTCGCCGGCCGCCTGATGATGTGCGGCATGGTCCTGCTGGCGCTGACCGTGGGTTCCACGCTGTTGCTGATTCTGCACGTCGTGCTCTCCAGCCTGCTGGCGGAGATCCTCGTGGGCCTGGTCATGGTGTGGTTCGTCTGCTGCTGGTATGTGCTCCCGGCGTGGTTGCGTAACCGGTCCGACCGGAAACGGGGGCGGCCCCCGCGTCCATGACCAACGCGGTGGAGGAACGTGCGCGCACCTCGAAAGGCTCTCGGCCGCTGATCCCGGGGCACACGCGTGCGGCCCGCCGCCGGCCCGGAAGGCAGGGGG
>NZ_JBOHCV010000749.1:0-6735 GCF_050698815.1 Streptomyces sp. | reverse complement strand
CGTCCGGACTCCGGTGCGTTCGGCTACGGTCGCGGTGGTTGCTGCACTTCGCTGCTGTACCGCTGCGAGCCGACGATCACGGGCTGGTCTTTCCCCGGGCGAACGACCAGTCGGTAATAGCTGCTGGTTCCAGCCGCGCACATGCGCGCTCGTGCCACCCAGTCAGGGCCCGTCCGCTCACGCAGAACGCCCCCAAGCGAGGGAGCACCCGGACCGATCACATCGGTCCGGGTGCTCCCTCGCAGGTCAGCGGGCTGCACTCGCCTCCATCTCGGTAGGCCGTGTGGGACTCGAACCCACAACCAATGGATTAAAAGTCCACTGCTCTGCCAATTGAGCTAACGGCCCGCCCCCGCAGCATAGCCCGGCCGTCGGCCGGGCTTCGAAGGCGTTCGCCTCCGAGCTGGAGAGGTGTCAGCCGTTGCGCTTCCAGCGCGGCTTGTCGGTGCGGCGGTCGGAGAAGGAACGGGCGCCATTGGTGCGGTGCTCGTCGCGACCCTGGGGGCGGCGGTCGTCGTGGGAGCGGTTGTCGCGTCCGTACGACGATGACGGGGAGGACGGCGCCGGGCGGCGGTCGTCGCGGCGGAAGCCGCCCCGGTCACCACGGTCACCCTCGCGCCGGTCCCGGTTGTAGGAGGGGCGGTCGTCGCGGCGGAAGCCGCCCCGGTCGCCCCGCTCGCCTTCCCGGCGGTCCCGGTTGTACGACGGCCGGTCGCCGTCGCGGCGGAAGCCACCACGGTCACCGCGGTCACCGCGGTCGTTCCGGTCGCCGCCGCGCTGGTCGTCGCGCTTCGCCTCACGCCGCTGCTCGCGCTCCTCGCGGCGCTGCTCACGACGCTGGTCCAGCACGGCCTCCGCCTCCACCTCAGCGGTCAGCGCCGCAGCGGCCTCGGCGACCGCCGCGTCCGGGTCGTCGCCGCGCTCGCGTGCCGCGCGTCCCGTCAACCGCTCGGACTCCGCGCGCAGTTCGGCCGCCCGCTGCTGCGCGCGCTCCAACTGGCGGGTGAGCTGCTTGACTTCGCGCTCCGCCTGCTTGGCGGAGTTGGCGGTGGAGTCGGCCAGCACCTCGGTCAGCGAACGCGCACCCGTGATCCGGGTCACTTCCTCGTCGAAGACGTCGCCCCGCCCGATGATGTGCCGCGAGGCGTCGACGCCCGCGTCCTCCATCAGCCGGAAGATCTGCCGCCGCTGGTGCGGCAGCGCCAGCGACACGACCGTGCCGGACAGCCCCGCGCGAGCGGTACGGCCGGAACGGTGCAGGTAGTCCTTGTGGTCGCCGGCCGGGTCGACGTTCAGCACCAGGTCGATGTTGTCGACGTGGATGCCGCGCGCCGCGACGTCCGTGGCGACCAGCACGTTGACCTTGCCTTCCTTGAAGTCGGCCATGGTGCGGGTCCGCGCGCCCTGCGTCATGCCGCCGTGCAGCGCGTCCGCGCCGACACCGCCCTCGCGGAGCTGCTCCGCGACGCGGTCGGCGCCGAGCTGCGTCCGTACGAAGACGATCGTGCGGCCCTTGCGCGCGGCGATGGCGTTGGTCACCGGCGCCTTGTCGCGCGGCTTCACGACCAGCACGTGGTGGCTCATCGTGGTGACCGCGCCCTGGGCGGCGTCGACCTCGTGCACGACCGGCGTGACGAGGTAGCGGCGCACCAGCGTGTTGATCTCCTTCTCCATCGTCGCGGAGAAGAGCATGCGCTGGCCGCCCTCGGGCAGTTGGTCCAGCAGTTCGGTGACCTCCGGCATGAAGCCGAGGTCGGCCATCTGGTCGGCCTCGTCGAGGATCGCGATCTCGACGTCGGCCAGCGAGCAGGAGCCGCGGCCGATCAGGTCGCGCAGCCGCCCCGGGGTGGCGACGAGGATGTCGACGCCGCGTTCCAGCGCGGAGATCTGGTTCCCCATGGAGGTGCCGCCGCAAACGACCTTGAACTTCAGGCCGAGCACGTCACCGTAGGGCTGCAGGGCGTCGGAGACCTGCATCGCCAGCTCGCGGGTGGGGGTGAGGATGATGCCGCGGGGGCGCTTGCGCTCCGTACGGCCGCCGCTCAGGCGGGTCAGCAGCGGCAGCCCGAAGGAGAGGGTCTTGCCGGAGCCCGTACGGCCGCGGCCGAGGATGTCCTTGCCCGCCAGCGCGTCCGGGATGGTCGCGGCCTGGATCGGGAAAGGGGTGGTGACGCCGTTCTGCGCGAGCTTGCGTACGACCGGCTCGGGAAGCCCGAGATCGGCGAAGGTGACGGTCTCCGCCTCTTCGGTTCCGGCGTCGGCGCCGGCTTCGGGGAATTCAGGCAGGACAGCGTCGAGTGAGGCAACAGACATGCGAAATGCGAACCTTCCGGAGTTCAGCGGCACGCGCCCAGACTCCGTGATTTCGCATACGACCGCCTCGATGCGGTCAGCCACGGCTAAGAGGAACGCGCCACGCGGCGCGCTCTCAACGGCGCCGGGCAAATGGGATCAAACGATCTACCAGCATACGCACCCCCTGGTACGGGGTGCAAATGAGGGTGATGTGAGGGCCAAGGCCCCCGCCTCATGCTACCCCGTCGGCGGCGTAGGTCCCGCCGTCGGTGTGTGCGGCGGGCTCGGGGCGGGCGGACCCGGCGCACTCGGCTGCGGTGGGTCGGGCGGTCGCGGTCCCGGGTGTCCGGTGCCCGGGGGCGCGGGGAGCTTGGGCAGCGCCGGGTGCGGGCCCCCGCCAGGACGCCAGTGGTGATGCTTCGAGCCGTAACCGGAACGGTGGCCCTTCGACGTCCCCGATGTGCCGCGGCCGTCCCGGCCGTGGCGTCCACCGGCGCCCTTACGGGCGTGCCTGGACGCCTTCCCCTTGCCGTGGTCGTGCTGGTGCGCGTCCTTGCCGCGATTCGCGGCACCGCCGTCCCGCGTCGCCCCCGCACTCGCGGAGCCCGCCTGACGCCCCTGTGGGCCGGTGTCCTCGGCGGCACCGTCCGCGCCGCGCACGGTCATGCAGCCGGTGAGGGCGGCCGCCAGTATCGCGCCGACGACCGTACGGGCGACGGCTGAGCGGGACCGGAAACGGAACCGGAAGGGCCGGAAGGGCCGGAAGGGGAAGCGGCGCACAGTGGGACCTCCGGGTGCGGGGAACGGCAGGCGGTCTGCCCAACTGCCCCTCGCCGCGACAAGTCACGTGGCCCACGGTCACGCGGCCCCCACAGTCACGCGGTCACGCGGTCACGCGGTCACGCGGCCACGCGGCCACGCGGCCACGCGGCCACGCGGCCACACGGTCACGCGAAGACAGCACGGGCGACCGTCAGCCCCAGAAACACCGCACCGAGCCCCACCGACAGCGACGCCGCCACATTCGCCGCCGCCAGCCCGCCCCGGCCGCGCTCGGCCAGCCGCAACGTCTCGTACGAGAACGTCGAATACGTCGTCAGCGCCCCGCACAGCCCTGTCCCCAGCAGCGCCATCGTCCTGGGACCGACCGCGCCCGCGCTCGCCATCCCGGCCAGCATCCCGATCGCCAGACTGCCGACCACATTGATGACGAACGTGCCCCACGGAAAAGGGGAGTCGTGCCGCGCCTGCACCGCCCGGTCGGTCAAGTACCGCAGCGGCGCCCCCACCGCCCCGCCCAGCACCACCAGCAGCCAGGTCACAGCACACCCCGGTACCGCTGACGCGCGCCAAGCAGCGCCCGGGTGCCGACGGCCGCCCCCCACACCGCGGCGAGCGCGCCCGCCGGCGTCCCGACCAGATACGCCAGGGCGACCGGCACCCCGTCCGGACCGCCCTCCTCCAGCAGGCGGGCCACGTCGCCCGCGTACGTCGAGAACGTCGTGAACCCGCCCAGCACCCCCACACCCAGGAACGGCCGCAGCAGCGGGTGCGCGTGCGCGTCCCGGCCGCTCTCGCTGACCAGCACCATCAGCACGCCGATCAGGGCGCAGCCCAACACGTTGACCACGAAGACGCCCCACGGGAATCCGGCGCCGCCGCGGGCCGGCAGCCACAGCGACAGCGCGAAGCGCGCGGCGGCCCCCATCGCCCCGCCCGCCGCGATGACGGCGAGCACCAGCCACCCGTGCCGGCCGGCGGTCTCGGCCCGCTGCGCCGGAACGTGCAGATCGACGTCCGGGTCGACGGCCTCCTCGGCGAGCGCCTCGCGCGGCCGGCCGTCCGCCCGACCGTCGTCGCTCACCCGTACCCCAGGTCGTGCAGCCGCTCGTCGTCGATCCCGAAGTGGTGTGCGACCTCGTGTACGACCGTCACCTCCACCTCCCGGACCACCACGGCACGGCCGCCGCCCTCCTCGCCCTCTCCCTCACCCTCGAACGCGCGCAGCGTCGGGCCCCGGTAGACCGTGATCCGGTCCGGCAGCACCCCGGCGTACCACTCGCCCCGCTCGGTCAGCGGCGTGCCCTCGTAGAGGCCGAGCAGATCGGGGTCGTCCGCCTCGGGTTCGTCCTCGACGAAGACGGCGACGTTGTCCATCAGTCTGGTCAGCTCGGGCGGGATGCGGTCCAGCGCCTCCGCCACCAACTCCTCGAATTCCTCCCGCGTCATCTCCAGCACCCGGCCATTGTCCGTCACCGATCGGATGTTCCGCACGGCCCTCGGCGCGTTCTCCGCATAGGTGCACCGGCCGACGGGCATAGGGGGCCTCATGGCCCGCGACGCCAGGAAGTCCCGCAAACCGTTCCGCCTGCCGCACCAGGTACGGAAGCCGACCATTCCCCGCGTCCTGCGTCACTGGCGGGAACGCCGCCGGGGCCGGCTTCCCCCGGACCGGCGGCGCCCGGACCGTACGCGCCCCGTCGCCGGCGGGACCCGCCCCCCGAACCCCTACCTGCCCGGGCTCGCCCTCATCACCGTCACCCTCGCCGGCGCCTGGCTCGGGCTGCTGATCGTCGGCGGCATCACCGCGCCCGTAGGCCCGATGGACACGAAGATGGCGCTGCGCCCCTCCCTCGCGGGCGGCACCGAGATCAACGTCTCGCCGCTCGGCGCCCTCGCCCTGCGCAGCCACGACGCACCTCTCCGCCTCGACGTGGACGTCGACCAGCTCGACCAGGAACGGGCCGCCGCCCTGGTGAACCATCCCGAGCGGATCGCCGGGCTGGAGGAAGAGATCACCTCGGACGTACGGGCCGGCACCGCCGACCTCGCTCTCCGCTCCGCCCTGGCGGTGTTCGCGGGTGCCGGCGTGCTCGCGCTCGCCGTCTACCGCCGTCCGCGGCCCGCCCTCGGGGCGGCCGGCCTCGCCCTCGCGCTGCTGGCGGCCTCCGGGGGGACGGCGTACGCGACGTGGAACCCGAAGTCCGTGCTGGAGCCGAAGTTCTCCGGCCTGCTGGCCAGCGCGCCCTCCGTCGTCGGCAACGCCCGCAGCATCGTCAGCGACTTCGACGTCTACCAGCGGGAGTTGGCCCGGCTGGTCTCCAATGTGACCAAGCTCTACGAGGCCACCTCCACCCTCCCCGCGTACCAGCCCGACCCGAGCACGACCCGCGTCCTGCACGTCTCCGACATCCACCTCAACCCGGCCGCCTGGCAGATCATCAAGTCGCTCGTCGAGCAGTACGACATCGACACGATCATCGACACCGGCGACACCATGGACCACGGCAGCGCCGCCGAGAACGGCTTCCTCGACCCCGTACCCGACCTCGGCGCCCCCTACCTGTGGGTGCGCGGCAATCACGACTCCGACACCACCCAGAAGGCGTTCGAGAAGCTCGCCGACAAGAAGGGCAGCAACGTGCACGTCCTCGACGACGGCGTGCCCCTCAACGTCGCCGGGCTGCGGATCGCGGGCTGGGGCGACCCGCAGTTCACGCCGGACCGGTCCGTCAAGCCCGAGGGCGACCCCGAGGAGCGCAAGGTGGGGCGGCAGCTGGCCATGGCGCTGCGCGCCCAGCGGGCGGCGGACACTCCCGTCGACATCGCCGTCGCCCACAACCCGCTGCTCGTCAAGGAGACCGACGGCCTCGTCCCCCTCGCCCTCGCGGGCCACATCCATCAGCGCAGCAACGAGTTCCTCTCCGGCCGCACCCGGCTGATGATCGAGGCGTCCACGGGCGGCGGCGGCCTGCGGGCGGTGGAGGGCGACACACCGGAGAAGGTGTCCGCGTCCGTCCTCTACCTGGACCGGGACAAGGACGAGCTGCAGGCCTGGGACGAGATCACCCTGGGCGGCCTGGGCCTGACCACGGCCGAGGTCACCCGCCACCTCGCGGGCGACGACGACAACGCCGGCTCCAGCGACGACAAGGGCTCCTCGCCCACCCCGTCCTCGCCCACCCCGTCCTCCCCCACTCCCTCCCCAGCCCGCTCCCCCTCGCCCGGCGACTCCCGCTAACCGTTTTGGCGAACACTCTCGCTATCCCATATGCTTCTCACGTCCCCGACGCGCTGACTCAGCGGAAGCGCCCAGGTGGGCCATCAGCCCTCATCGTCTAGTGGCCCAGGACGCCGCCCTTTCAAGGCGGTAGCACGGGTTCGAATCCCGTTGGGGGCACGCACGACACGCAAGGTCCTGTGGAGCAGTTTGGAGTGCTCGCCACCCTGTCAAGGTGGAGGCCGCGGGTTCAAATCCCGTCAGGACCGCTGCGGCTGGGTAGCTCAGTTGGTACGAGCGATCGCCTGAAAAGCGATAGGTCGCCGGTTCGATCCCGGCCCCAGCCACCGCCGCTGAACAGCAAGAAGCCCCCGTCGAGTGATCTGACGCTGTTGGTTTATTCGGGGGTGGCTTTTACTCGGCCCTGCTGAGCTTTGGCT
>NZ_JBOHCV010000748.1:0-12144 GCF_050698815.1 Streptomyces sp. | reverse complement strand
CTGCAGTCGCCGCCGCTGCTGCGCCGCTCCGGCCTCGGCGGCCACCCGCGGCTCGGCCGGAACCTCGCCGTCCACCCGGCGGCCAGCGTCGCGGGACGCTTCGCGGAACCGGTCACCGCCTGGCAGGGCGTGCTGCAGAGCGTCGGCGTGGAGGAGCTGCACGGCGACGGCATCCTCATCGAGGCGACCGCCGGGCCGCCGGGCATGGGCTCGTTCGTGCTGCCCGGAGTGGGCCGCGAACTGCGCGCGGAACTGGAGGGCGCCGGGTCGCTCGCCACGATCGGCGCGATGATCGCCGACCAGCCGTCGGGCCGGGTCATGGGCGCCCGCAGGAGCCTGCTGCGCTACGACCTCACCCCCCGCGACGGACAGCGGCTGCTGCGCGCGATCGAGGCGATGGGCGAGCTGCTCTTCGCGGCCGGCGCCGAGGAGGTCCTCACCGGCATCCCCGCCGCCCCGCGGGCCCGGTCCAAGACCCAACTCGGCGAACTGCTGGGCGGGGTGAGCGCCCGGCAGCTGCACCTGTCGGCGTTCCATCCGACCGGCACGGTCGCGCTGGGCGCCGACCCGCAGACCGCCCCGGCCGACCCGGAGGGCCGACTGCGGGGCGTGCAGGGCGTGCTGGTCGCGGACGGCTCGGCGCTGCCCAGCTGCTCGGAGGTCAACCCGCAGCTCACCATCATGGCGACGGCCCTGTCCGTCTCCCGGGCGGCGGCCGGCGGGGACGGCTGACCACGCGGGCCCGCGCACGGCACGCCCGGGCGGACGGCGGCGTCACCGCGCGACGGGCGTCCAGTCCGGGCGCCGGCCGCCGAGGGCGACCGCGCGGTCCAGCAGCGGGGCGTTCGCGGGCACCTCGACCACCGGGCCGAAGATCTCACCCCGGTCCTCCGGGGCGGTGGACTGCGACAGCATGTCGATCGAGGTGCGCAGGCTGCCGGGATCCGAGGTGTAGGGCTGGCTCGTGGCCCGGGCCAGGTCCCAGCCATGCAGCACGAGCTCGTTCAGCGCGACCACGCCGGCGACCGCGCCCGGCAGGGTGATGCCGCCGGCCTGGGTCTCCCCCTCCCACGCCGCCTCCTCGCGCCACGCCTCGGCGAGTTCGCGGAGCTGGACGGACAGACGGTCACGCCAGTCGTCCGGCAGCGGCGGCATGGGCGTGGCGGGGTCCGTGGCCGTGGTCTCACCCCAGTCCTTCCGCGCGGCGTCCCGGAAGGCGACGGTCAGGCCCAGCAGATGCTTCAGCAGGTCCTCCACCGAGTAGGACTCGCACGGCGTCGGCGCCGCCAGCTGGTCGTCGGAGACTCCGTCGAGCAACACCGTCACATGGCCGGCCTGCGGCCGTAGATCAATCATCGTGGTCATGCCGGTACCGACCGGCGCGGCGGTCAGAAGTCATCGGGAGTCTCGGAAGTCGTCGGGAGCCGTCGGGCGCGCGAGAGCGGCGGTCCCGGAACAATCCGGTGGTCAGGCTGCGTTCTGGAATCATCGGCAGAACGGGAGATCTTTCCATGAGCGGCGTACCCGGCTTCAGACCCGGCTTCAGACCAGCGGCCTTCGGCGCCGAGCCGTCGGGCGAACGGCTTGCCCGCATCGAGCGGTCACCGCACTACGACCCGGCGGCCGGCCGATTCCGCAATCCCGTCCCGGCCGGTACCACTCCGCAGCCCACCCGGGGCCGGGGCGACATGGCACGCGCACTGCTGCGCCGCATGGGCCGCAAACCCGCCGGCACCATTCCGCTGGCCCGCCCCGATCTGTCGGCGCCGCCCGCCTCCGGGCTGCGGCTGACCTGGCTCGGGCACTCCACGGTGCTCGCGGAGCTGGACGGCAGGCGGGTGCTGTTCGACCCCGTGTGGGGCATGCGCTGCTCGCCGTTCTCCTTCATCGGGCCGAAGCGGCTGCATCCCGCGCCGGTCCCGCTGGCGGCGCTCGGCCCGCTCGACGCCGTCGTCATCTCGCACGACCACTACGACCACCTTGACCTGCCCACCATCCGTGAACTCGCCGCGAGCGACGTACGGTTCGCCGTCCCGCTCGGCGTCGGCGCGCATCTGGAACGGTGGGGCGTGCGCCCGGACCGGTTCGCCGAGCTGGACTGGCACGAGTCGGCGGACATCGCGGGGCTGAGATTCACCGCGGCTCCGGCCCGGCACTTCTGCGGCCGCGGACTGCGCAACAAGCAGCGCACCCTGTGGGCCTCCTGGGCGGTGACCGGCCCCGGACACCGGGTCTTCCACAGCGGCGACACGGGCTATTTCCCCGGCTTCGCCGACATCGGCGCCGCGTACGGACCGTTCGACGCGACGATGATCCAGATCGGCGCCTACAGCGAGTTCTGGCCGGACATCCACATGACACCCGAGGAAGGGGTGCGCGCCCACCTCGATCTCACCGGCGGCCGCGGTGCCCTGCTGCCGATCCACTGGGGCACCTTCAACCTCGCCCCGCACCCCTGGGCGGAGCCCGGCGAGCGCACCCTGTCGGCCGCCGCGGACGCGGGCGTACGGGCGGCGGTACCGGTGCCGGGCGGCTCTTTCGAGCCGTCCGCGCCCGTCCTGCCGGACACCGCGTGGTGGCGCACCCTCACCGCCCCGGCCACCGCCGCGCCGGGCACCGGCGGACTCAACCTCGACCGGGCGTGACGCGGGGACGCTCGGGACGCGCGCAGCGCCTACCAGACCTGGCTGTTCTCGAGCATGCCGCGCAGGATCGAAGGGGTGCTGGCCGCCGGTGCGGCCGCCGTCACCAGGCGGTCGATCACGTGCCGGTAGTACTCGACGTCCTCGCGCTCGGCCGGGTAGGCGGCACTGATGAGCTGCTCGAGGTAGATCACGTCGGGCAGCTCCCGCTGGGGCAGGCGCAGCAGCGTGACCGGACCGCCGGCGGCGGCGTGCCCGCCGGCTTCGAACGGCATCACGTGCACGGTCACGTGCGGCAGGTCCAGGACGCTGATGAGGTGCCGCAGCTGGCCGCGCATCGTGCCGGGACCGCCGACCGGGCGGCGCAGCGCGGCCTCATCGATCACCGCCCACAGGTGCGGGGGCCGCCGGCCGTACAGGATCCGCTGCCGGCGGATCCGGAAGTCGACCCGGCGCTGGAGCTGTGCCTCGGAGGCGCCCGGGTGTCCGAGCTCGATGACGGCGCGGGCGTACTGGGGGGTCTGCAGCAGCCCGGGAACGAACTGGACCTCGTACCCGCGAATGACGCTCGCGGCCTGTTCCAGTCCGAGGTAGGTGTGCAGCCAGTCGGGCACCACGTCTGCGTAGGCGTGCCACCAGCCGGGAAGGTTGGCCTGGGCGGCCAGCTCCCGCATCGTGGCGTGCTCGATCTCGTCGGTCACGCCGTAGATGGTGAGCAGGTCGGTCACGTCCCGCTCCTGGCAGCCGGTGTGTCCCCGCTCCAGCCGTTCGATCGCCACGGCACAGGCCCGGATGGCCTCGCCGGCCTGCTGCCGGGAGATGAACTGCGCCTCCCGCAGCCGGCGGAGCCGCTCGCCCAGCACCTTCCTGGGGACCGCGGGCCCGGCGAGGCCGCTGTCCGCGACCCGGCGTTCGGGCGGGCCGCCGGGACCGGACACCTCGGTCAGGCGCATGCTCTCGCTCCCGCGTGCAGTGAACGCATGGGTCTCGCCACAGTGAATACGTCTCCGCTCCGGTCCATTCCTCCTCGCGCGCGGCGCGAGGGGTACTTTGACTGTGCCACAACGCTGTACGTCCCATTCCCGCACATGCCCCTGTCCAGTCCCCGCCAACGTGTTTGCGTGAGGGGGCTGTTGCGCAAGGAGCACAAGGGACGGAATGTACGGCCTGTGGCGCCGTTCGGCCAATACCGGGGGCCGGAGATCTTCATGACACCCGCATGAGGGCCGCAGGCGTCACCGAGGTTCCTTCGTGGACCAGGCCTTTCCGCCCGGAGGCGGAGCGCCGGGCGGCTCATGAACCGAAAGCGCCGGGGCATACGGGACGATGTCGCGAAGTCCACTCGAGCTCCGGAGGGGCAGGTCACATGTCACCGTCACCGCGTTCAGCCGAAACCCGCAAGCGCCCGCCGTGGTGGGTCACCGTTCCGCTCTCTCTGGTCCTGCTGATCGTCCTGCTGCTGGTGGTGGGGCAGCTGAATCTGCTGCCCCAGCTGCGCAACCCCTTCGGGACCGAGACCAAGGACCGCACCGGGCCCGTACTGCTGAAGTCCATCCAGGACATGAGCCGTTACGAGGCGGCGTCCGGCTCCTTCCAGGTCGTCGTCGACCTGGACAAGGACGCGAAGTTCCTGCCGGACGCGGTACTCGGCAACCGAACCCTCTTCGTCGGCAAGGGGAGCGTCGGGGCGTACGTGGACCTCGGGAACGTCGGCGAGAAGGCGGTCAAGGTCTCCAAGAACCGCAAGGCGGCCGCATTGACGCTGCCGCACGCCCGGCTGGAGAAGCCCGCGCTGGACGCCGAGCGCTCCTACGCCGTGACCAAGGAGCGCGGGCTACTCGACCGGCTCGGTGACCTCTTCTCCGACAATCCGGGCGACGAGCGGGAGGTGCACAAACTCGCGGTGCGCCACATCGGTGACGCTGCGCAGAAGAGCGACCTCACCGCCCGTGCGGAGAAGAACACCAGGAACATGTTGCGGGAGCTGCTGCGCTCCCTGGGCTACGAGAAGGTGTCCGTCAGCTTCGCGAACGGGTCCGGGTCCGGGTCCGGGTCCGGGAAGAGCTGACCGTCCGGCGGTGCCACCAGTGAGGACGGCGCGGGTGCACCGCCCGGCCCAGCCACCGCCCGAGGATGAGATAGCCGAGCATGGCGCCGGTGGAGTTGAGAATGACGTCGTCGATGTCGAAGGCCCGGCCGGTGACCAGCGCCCCCTGCACCAGCTCCACCAGCAGCATGACCACCGCGGTCGTCAGGATCACGCGCAGCAGCCCGCGGGTGCGCGGCGCCAGCACCGGCAGCAGCGCACCGAAGGGCATGCCGAGCACGATGTTCCCGCCGAGCTGCTTCAACGTGTCGCGCAGGGCGGGCTGCGAGAGGTAGGCGCGGATGGAGTCGCCCGGCCGCAGATTGCTGTGGGTGAGCGACTCGGACGCCGCGGACGGCTCCAGCGTCAGCCGGGACAGCACGACGGCGAATCCGACCATTGCCGCGAACGCCGCCAGCAGGATCAGCACACGCGCCACCAGCGGCAGCTGCTGCTGGGTGAGCGAGCTGTCCCGGGCGCCGGCCCGCGGCTTGCCGACTGTCTTCTTGGCCGTCTTCTTGGCCGTCTTCCCGGGTGTCCTCTTGGTCGTCTTCGAAGAGGTCTTCTTCGGAGTTCTCTTCGATGTGCCCTTCGAGGCCTTCTGTCCTGTCTTTCCTTTCGCCGTGGTCTTCGCCTTCCTGCTCATGTCGGTCAGGAACGTCAGCACGTGACTCGCACCCCCGGAGGGTCGGTTCTGTTCTCGCCACCAGTTACCCCCGGTCAGCCCGACCATGCGCGACCAGGCCGGAAGCGACGCGCGGGCCTCACCGGTTCACGGCGTCACGGCTTGCGCGCCACTCCCCCGTACACGGGGAACTCCGCGTCGGTGATGTCCGGTCGCGGCTCGCGCTCGTCCGGGTGCCAGCGGTGGGCCACCACGACGCCCGGGTCGACCAGGTCCAGGCCGTCGAAGAATCTGGTGACCTCCGCACTGGAGCGGATCTGCCCCTCGGTCACGGTCGACTGGTAGGCCTCGGCGACCCGGGTGAGCAGATCCGGGTCGAAATCCGCCGTGGCGTGGGAGACGACGAGATAACTCCCCGACGGCAGGGCCTCCATCAGCCGGGCGACGGTCTCGTACGCCCCGCGCTCATCGGTGATGAAGTGCAGCAGCGCGATGAGGGAGAGGGCGACCGGCTCGTTCAGGTCGAGCGTCTCCCGCAGCTCGGGCGCGGCCAGAATGCTGTCGGGGTCGGTGAAGTCGGCGTGCACATAGGCGGTGCGGCCCTCGGGCGTGCTGCGCAGCAGCGCCTGTGCGCACCGCAGCACGATGGGGTCGTTGTCGGCGTAGACGACCCTGGCGTCCGGGGCGGCGCTCTGGGCGACCTGGTGCAGGTTGGGTTCGGTCGGTATGCCCGTACCGATGTCCAGGAACTGCCGGATGCCCGCCTCCGCCGCGAGCCAGCGGGTCGCCCGGTGCATGAACTCCCGGTTCAGCCGGGCGCCCAGCACCACGCCCGGCCACACCTTGACGACCGCCTCGGCGGCGGCGGCGTCGACGTCGTAGTGGTTCTTGCCGTTCAGCCAGTAGTCGTAGACCCGGGCCGAGTGCGGTCTGCTGGTGTCGATCTCAGGTCCGTCGGTCACTGCCCCGCCCCCTTGGCGCTCCGTTCACTGGCGACACACTGTCTCACCCATGGTGCTCCCGCGGCAGCCTGGAAACCCGCCGGAGCGCGGGTCCCCTCACGTCATGGCGTTCACGCCTGTGAGGGCGCGGCCGATGATCAGCTTCTGCACCTGGCTGGTGCCCTCGTAGAGGGTGAGCACCCGGGCGTCCCGCAGGTACTTGCCCACCGGGTACTCGTCGATGAAGCCGTAACCGCCGAAGACCTGAAGGCAGTTGTTACTGACGCGGACGGCGGTCTCGCTGGCGTGGTACTTGGCGACGGAGGCGTCCGTCGCGTACTCCTTGGGCGCCGCGCCCGCGTCGGCCATCCGGGCCACCTGATGGGTGAGGAGCCGGGACGCCCGCAGGTCCACCGCGGAGTCGGCGAGCAGCTCCTGCACCAGCTGGAAGGAGGCGATGGGCCTGCCGAACTGGTCGCGTTCGGCGGCATATCCCAGGGCCGCGTCCAGCGCCGCCTGCGCGAGCCCGACCGCGCCGGCGGCGACGGAGATCCGGCCACGGGAGAGTGCGCCGAGCGCGATGCCCAGGCCCCGGTCCGGCGCGCCGAGCCGGGCGGCGTCCGGGACCCGTACGCCCTCGTAGGTCAGCTCGGCGGTCGCCTGGCCGCGCAGCCCGAGCTTGCCGTGGATCTCGGTGGCGGTCAGGCCCGGGGTGCCGGTGGGCACCAGGAAGGCGGTGATGCCGTTGTCGCTGGTACGGGCGAAGGTGAGCGCGACCTCGGCGACGGTGCCGTTGGTGATGAACATCTTGGCGCCGTCGATCACCCAGTCGTCACCCTGCCGGGTGGCCCGGGTGGTCAGGGAGCCGGCGTCGGAGCCGGTGCCGGGCTCGGTGAGGGCGAAGCAGCCGAGGGCGTCGCCGCCGACCAGCCGCGGGATCCACTGCTCGCGCTGCTCGTCGGTGCCGTGGGCGGCGATGGTCTTGGTGACCAGGCCGAGGGAGACGGAGACGATGCCGCGCACGGCGGAGTCGCCACGTCCCAGTTCCTCGGTGACCAGCACGTACGACAGCAGGTCGGCGTCGACGCCACCGTACTGCTCGGGGATGGTCAGACCCAGGAAACCCAGCTGCCCGAGCCGCTTGACGATGCCGGGGTCGACCCGCTCGGCGCGGTCCCAGTCGCGGGCGTGCGGTGCGATCTCCGCGTCGACGAAGTCCGCCGCCATGGAACGGAAGTCGCGCTGCGTCTCGGTGAGACCGAAGTCCCTTGTCGTCATGGGGGTTCCTCCTGGAGCGGAAGGGTCGCGGCGGTCTCAGCGCAGGTAGACGCGGTCGGGGTCGACGTCCTCGCGCAGCAGTGCGAGTTCGGCGGCGGTCGGTGCCCCGATGACGGACACCTCCTCGGCGGTCTGGAGGTCCCAGCCGGTGGCGGCACGGACGTCCTCGGCGGTGACGCCGGGGTGCACGGCGGTCAGCCGCAGCTCCTCGCCGACACCCTCCCGGGCCAGGATGCCCAGCTCGGTGATGACACGGGTGACTCCGGCGCCCAGCGGGCGGATGCCGTCGGCCAGCGCGCGGTCGGGGCCGGGCGAGGTGCAGAAGTCGAGCTCCTCGGTGAAGGAACGCGGGTCGTGGCGGCGCATGACCACGAAGACCTCCCGTGCGTTGGCCATCACCTCGTTGGCGCCGCCCGAGCCGGGCAGCCGCGCCTTGGGGTGGTGCCAGTCGCCGATGACGGAGGAGTTGAGGTTGCCCCACTTGTCGATCTGGGCGGCGCCGAGGAAGCCGACGTCGATGCGGCCGCCCTGGAGCACCGAACCGAAGAGCGCGGGCATCGTCAGCACCGCCTCGGCGCCGGTGATGAGCACGGCGTCGGCGATGGTCTCCGGGAGGTGGGAGGGATGAGCACCGCATACCCCGGACTCGTAGACGATCTCCAGTCCGGGGGCGACGGTGAGATGGGCCAGCGAGGCGGCCAGCGTAGGGAGTCCGATGCCGGCGAACACCACGCGCCGGCCCGCCAGTTCACGGGAGGCGGCGACGGAGAGCAGTTCGGAGGGGGTCATCCCGGAGGCGGTCGTCTCGGCCTGTGCGGTCATGTCGGGCTCACTTTCCTGCGGCGGGTGGCCGGGCGGTTCGGTCCCCGGCCGGTCATCGGTGAGTCGAGGCACCGGCGCGTCACTGCCGCCGACCGTAGTTGACCGGCAGGCTCATCGCCTCGCCGACCGCGAGCCCGGCCCAGAACTCCTCACCCAGCCGCTCGACGTATTCGGCGTGGTCGCGGGTGCCGTACACCCACTCCGCCAGCCAGGCCGTCAGCCGTTCCTTGTCCTTGCTGATCTGCGACCAGCCCCGGTAGAAGGCGTTGTCCCGGTCGTAGTAGCCCTGGGCGAAGGAGGGGTGGGCGCCGCGGGGGCAGGCGACGACGGCGTCCACCGCGTGCGCGGGGATGACGGTGCGGTTGGGGTCGGAGCGTATGACCTCGTCCTCGACGACCTCCTCCACCACGACGACGGCCTTGCGGGCGGCGTAGACGGCCTCGGCCTGGATGCCGGTCAGACCCCAGATCTGGGTGTTGCCGGAGCGGTCGGCGCGCTGGGCGTGCACGATCGTCACGTCGGGGTTGACGGGCGGCACGACGTAGATCTCCTCGGTCTCGCCGTCGGGCCCGGGGTAGGGCGAAGTGACCTTGCGCAGTGCGGTGTTGACCCCGGTCAGGTCACTGCCGCCGTAACTGCGCAGCGGGTAGAACGGCAGCCGGTGCGCGCCCGCGAGGTAGCGGCAGATCATCCCGTAGTGGCTGTACTCCTCGAAGCGGAGCGGCTCGGGCTGCCCGCTCTCCACGCGGCGGCGCAGTTCGCCGAGTGAACCGGCCGAGGAGTTGCCGACGAAGGAGGAGACCAGTCCGGAGACGCAGCCGGCCGCGAGCATCTGGTCGACCACGATGTCGGCGGTCATCCGGATCACCGTGAGGTCCCGGCGGCCCTGCCGGATGATCTCGTGCCCGGCGGCGGTGGGGATGAGATGGGTGAAGCCCTCGAGGGAGACGGTGTCGCCGTCCCGCACGTACGCGCCGATCGCGTCCCGCATCGTCATGACCTTGCCCTCGGCGGCTGTGTCCTCGGCGGCGGTCTCCACGGCGTCTCCTTCGGGTTCGCGGGTGCGGCGGCCCGGACGGGCAGCACCACCGTCCCACCCCCCATTGATTGGGGTCCAATACCGAATTAAGGTCAGTTTGAGACGTGAAACTGATAACTGGGCGGCGGAGCCGTCCGCTCCGGGAAGCGGGAGCCCTCGTGGAACTGCGCTATCTGGCCTCCTTCGTGGCGGTCGCCGAGGAACTGCACTTCGGCCGCGCCGCCAAGCGGCTGCACATGGCGCAGCCACCGCTGAGCCAGCAGATCCGGCAGCTGGAGAAGGAGCTGGGGGTGCAGCTCTTCGAGCGCAGCACCCGCTCGGTGCGGCTGACCAGTGCCGGGGAGGCGTTCCTCGAGCCGGTCCGCACCGTCCTGGCGGATCTCGAGATCGCCACCCGGGTGGCGAAGGCGGCCGGGCGCGGTGAGTACGGACGGGTCAGCGTCGGCTTCGCCGGGGCCTCCAGCCACGCCACCCTCCCCCGGCTCACCCGTGCGGTACGGGCCGCGCACCCGGGCATCGAGCTGGTCATGCGCGGCCAGACCTACGCGAACCGCGCCCTGGCACGGGTCGCCGACGGCTCCCTGGACCTGGGCTTCGTACGGCTGCCGGTGACCCAGCCCGGGGTGGCGCACCGGGTGATCGCCGAGGAGGAGCTGATCTGCGCGCTGCCCTCGGACCACCGGCTCGCGCGACGGCGCCGCATCTCGGTCGCCGATCTGGCCGGCGAGCCGTTCGTGAGCTTCCCCGCCCGGTCCGGATCCAGCCTGCGCGACGTCGCCGTCGAGGCCTGCGAGAGTGCCGGGCACCATCCGCGGATCGTGCAGGAGGCGCCGGACTCGTACACGATCCTGGCTCTGGTGGCGATGGGCGTCGGGGTGACGCTCACCCTGACCTCCTGCATGCACATCCAGCAGACCGGCCTCGTCTACCGCCCGCTGAGCGGGCCGCCGGTGCTGCTGCGGATGGCGCTGGCGTGGCGTACGGACAACCCTTCGGCGGCGCTGCGCAGCGTCCTGGACGTGGCCGGGGAGGCGCTGCCCGCACCACTGCCGGCGCCGTCGGTGCTGCCGACGACCGCACCGGCGTCCGGGCCGGCGACGACTGCCCCCGGTGCGGATCCGGATTCCGCCCATTAAGTGCTCGCCCGTATCAGTCCGAGGCACATCGGATATTGGACCCCGATCAATGGGTGGTGGCAGCGTGATGCTGCCCCGCACCGAGCCAGGAAGGCCGCTCCATGTCAGCGTCAGCTCAGTCCGATGTCGTCATCTGCCAGCCGCTGCGCACCCCGATCGGGCGGTTCGGCGGCGCCCTGGCCGGCCAGCGGCCCGCGGCGCTGGCCGCACACCTCATCTCCGAGGTCGTCGCCCGCAGCGGCATCGACGGCGCGCGCGTCGACGAGGTGATCCTCGGCCACGCCTATCCGAGTGCCGAGGCCCCCGCCATCGGCCGGGTCGCCGCCCTCGACGCCGGGCTGCCGCAGACGGTGACGGGAAGCCAGACCGACCGGCGCTGCGGCTCCGGGCTGCAGGCGGTGCTGGACGCCGCCATGCAGATCCGGGCGGGCTTCAGCGAAGTCGTCATCGCGGGCGGCGTGGAGGTGATGAGCGCGGCCCCGTACTACACGCATGAGGGCCGGTGGGGCATCAAGGGCCCGGGGCTGCAGCTGCACGACGCGCTGGCCCGCGGCCGGGTCACCGCGGGCGGCCAGCACCACCCGGTGCCGGGCGGCATGATCGAGACGGCGGAGAACCTGCGCCGCGAGTACGGCGTGAGCCGCGCCGACCAGGACGCGCTGGCCCTGCGCTCGCAGCAGCGGGCCGCCCGCGCGATCGAAGAGGGCTGGTTCGCGGAGGAGATCGTGCCGGTCACCGTGCGCGGCCGTAAGGGCGAGACCGTGGTCTCCGTGGACGAACACCCCCGGCCGGACACCACGGCCGATCAACTCGCCGCGCTGCGCCCGGTGCTGGGCAAGACGGACCCGGAGGCGACGGTCACGGCCGGCAACGCCAGCGGCCAGAACGACGCGGCCGCTCTCTGCCTGGTCACCAGCGCGGAGACGGCGCACCGGCTCGGCCTCACACCCCTGGTCCGGCTGGTCTCCTTCGCCCGGGCCGGCGTGCCCGCCAAGACCATGGGGATCGGGCCGGTACGGGCCACCGGTGCCGCCCTGGAGCGGGCCGGGCTCGCACTCGCCGACCTGGACCTGATCGAGCTCAACGAGGCGTTCGCCGCCCAGGTCCTGGCCTGCACAAGCGAGTTGGGCCTGACGGCCACCGACCACGAGCAGCGGATCAACACCTGCGGCTCCGGCATCTCGCTCGGCCACCCGGTGGGCGCCACCGGTGCGCGCATCCTGACGACGCTGGCCCACCAGATGCGGCGCACGCAGGCACGGTACGGACTGGAGACGATGTGCATCGGCGGCGGCCAGGGGCTGGCCGCCGTCTTCGAACGCGTCGCGGACTGAGGCGTACGCCCTGCGCATTGATACACGGACCGTCTCACTGCGTCAGGGATTCGGTATTGGACCCGTCTCGGACTTGGCTGGCACGGTTACCGCCGTCCAGTCTTCCCGTCCCCGGCACAGCACGGAGCCGCCGCATGAGTGCGCCTCTCACTCAGGAGCAGAGAAAGACCGCCAACCGCGCGGGAATCGGAGCCTTCATCGGCTCGACCATCGAGTGGTTCGACTTCTACATCTACGGGAC
>NZ_JBOHCV010000747.1:0-3960 GCF_050698815.1 Streptomyces sp. | reverse complement strand
TACCACCACCCCGCACGCTGCTTCCGTCAGCGGGTGTCTGTGTGATTGTCGGTGTTCGTCGTCCGGCTGGGCGCTCAGCGAGCCCCTGCCCGGACCATTCCGCCCACGGTGGGCCTGCCCTGTTCCGGAACCTGTCGTGGCACCGGTCCGGGAGCTACGCCCGGCCCGGCCGGACCGGCCGGCCCGCCCGGAGCACCGTTGCCCGCCGCGCGACGTGGCTGAGCACCCGCACCGTTCTGCACGTCCATCACGGCGTGCGCCACGAGGCCGCCCATCGGATCGTGCCGGATCAGGTCCCGGAGCCGGGAGCGGCAGGACCGCCCCTCGTTGCCCGGGTACAGGTGCTTGCCGAGACCGACCGCGTGGGCCAGTGCGGCGAGTGCCGCGGTCCGCGGGTCCGGCGGTACGCCGGTGCGGATCGCCGCGTCCAGCCGGGTTCTGATCTCCCGGCTGATGGCCGTCTCCGTCGCCTGATAGCGCGTCGTCGGCAGCATCCCGCACATCTGACTCGACACGGCATGGACCATGCCGCACCGCTCCAGGTGCGTGAGATACGTCTGGCGGAGCCCCAGCCGGGGCCCGCCGATCCAGTGGACAGCCCGCACCGGGCTGCCGCGCCTGCGCAGCAACTCGAGCGCGGAGTCCAGTGTTGGATCTCCTGTCGGCCGTGGTAGGACCACGGCGATGCGATCCCCGTCCGGGGCTATCCGTCCTGCGAGAGCCAGCTCGACGAGCTGGGCCCCGGCCAGGCCGAGGTCAAGCGACTGCGGCTGTGCCGTTGTGCCCGTAGCCGGGTCCAAGGCCAGCAGCAGAAGCTCCTCCGGAATCGTTCTGCGGCTCCTGCCCATCCATGCCTCCCCGCGTGGATGCTTGACAGGGTGACCCCTCTCACAATGGTCTGTCGAGGGTGCCTGGGTGTTATCGGCGGGAACCAGTATGTATGTCGTACTCGTCTGCGGGGTGGAAAGGCCGGTATGCGGCCCCTGTCGAACACCCCCGCCAGATGCGTGGGGTGTGCGCACAGGACACTGTTAACTGGCAGGGCGAGCGGCGAACATCAGCATCAGGAGGCATCGGTGGCGGGCGAGTCCCCCGACAAGGTGGAGCGCGAGGAGTCGTCGGGGGAGACGACCGATGACGGCGACGTGGTTGCGCCCACGGGTGGGAAAGGGGCCGGGAAGAAGTCCGCGGGGAGCCCGGGGCCCGGCGATTCCGCACGTCCGGAGAGCGATGCCGACGATGAGTCGCCGGGCGGTGAGGACGACGAGCGGGCCGCAGACGGCCCCCCGGACGGCGCGGCGGACGACTCCCGCGACGGCGGGGGCGACGGCGGAGGCGACGGCACCGGGCGCGGCGACGACCGGCTGAAGGCGGCTGTCGCGGCTTGGGTCGCCCATGCGGACGACGAGCCGGACAGTGAGGCGGAGGAAGCCGGAGAAACCGCGGAAATCGCCGAGGTGGAGGGTGGGAACCCCGAAGAGGAAGAGGGCAATTCCAGCCAATCCTCGGCGAGTGATCTGCCCGTACGGCCGAAGTCCGGCCCCGACGAGGATCCGGCGGAGGCGGAGAAGGCCGCGACGGCGTCCGTGAGCGAGGGGGAGCAGGCGGGCGCGGTCGACCAGCCGACGGCGATGTTCAGGACCGTGCGGCCGCCCTCAGAGGGCTCCTCGGGCGGGTCTTCGGCGTCGTCCGAGGACGAGCAGGAGGCGGCGGCCCGACGCGCCGAGCAGATGACGGCAGCCTTCTTCGGCTCCCGGAAGACCGAGGAAGCGGGCGCAGCCACCAGTTCCGCCAGTGCGTCCGGCGAGGAGAGTGACTCCGGCGAGGAGATCAGCGAGGACGGCGGGGACGGCGAGGGGGACCACGAACGGGAGGCCGGGCCCGTCGCGCCACGCGTCGACCAGCCGACGGCGGTCTTCCGCGCGCCCGGGTCCGGGCGGCCCGCGACGAAGGGCGAGCGCGCCGTCGACCAGCCGACGGCCGTCTTCCGCACCGTCGAGCCCGAAGCGGAGCCCGAGTCGGAGCCTGCACCGGAGTCGGAGCCTGCACCGGAGTCGGAGCCGGCACCGGCGAAGGCCGCCAAGGCGTCCGGGCCCGAGGCGAAGGCGGCGACGCCGGCGCCGGAGGAGGCGGCGCCGAAGCCGAAGGGGGATCCGGAGTCCGAGTCGGAGCGTACGAGCCAGTTCGTACCGCTGAAGTCCGCCGACGCGCCGCCCCGCCCGTCGTACAAGCCCGGAATCGGTCCTGGACCCGGGGGCCTGCCGCCGAAGCCGCTGGGGAAGCCGCTCCCCCCGGCCGAGCCGCAGGACCGGCCCAAGAAGTCGCCCGGAAAGGCGGCTGCCGGGACCGTGCCGCCACAGCTCACCGAGGCCGAGCTGAGCCGGCAGCAGGCACGGCCGGATCAGGCGCCGCTCGATCTGCTGGCCCAGCTGACCAACACCCCGCCGCGGCCGGAGACTCCGCTGCGTACCGCCGTGCGACGGGTCAAGATCTGGACGCCGCTGGTTCTGTTGCTGGCGATCGTCTTCGTCGTCGCACAGGCCGTACGGCCGCTGCCGGCCCCGGAGCTGTCGCTGACCGCATCGTCGACCTACGGCTTTCAGGGCGCGAAGCCGTCCGTGCCCTGGCCGTCCGAGGGTCAGGCCGTGCTCGACGTCCAGGGACTCGGCTCGTTCGGCACCTACGGGAAGCAGAAGCCGGTGCCGATCGCGAGCGTGGCGAAGGTGATGACGGCGTACGTCATCCTCCGCGACCACCCGGTCAAGAAGGGCTCGGAGGGGCCGGCCATCCTCGTCGACAAGAAGGCGGAGGACGAGGCCGGGCTGAGCGCGCAGAACGAGTCGACCGTCGAAGTGAAGCAGGGCGACAAGATCTCGGAACGGGAGGCGATCGAGGCCATCATGATCGCATCCGCGAACAATGTCGCGCGGCTGCTGGCCCGTTGGGACGCGGGCTCGGAGAAGGCGTTCACGAAGAAGATGAACGCTGCCGCAAAGGACCTGGGGATGGCGGACACCAAGTACACCGACCCCAGCGGTCTGTACGCCTCGACCGTGAGCACAGCCGCCGACCAGGTGAAACTGGCCAAGAAGGCGATGGGTATCGACCTGTTCCGGAAGACCGTGGGGCTCCCCGGCTACACCGACACCAAGGGCGAGCAGCACGGCAACTGGAACAAGCTGGTCCCGCTCGACGGCGTCGTCGGGATCAAGACGGGCACCACCACGAAGGCGGGCGGGAATCTGCTCTTCGCAGCCGAGAAGGAGATCGGTGGCACGAAGCAGTTGATCGTCGGCGCGGTTCTCGGGCAGTACCGGCCGTCGATACTCGACACCGTGCTCGCCGAGAGCAAGAAGCTGATCGACGCCGCTCAGGACGCCCTGCGGGCCCAGAAGGTGGTGCGCAAGGGCGAGGTGGTCGGCTACGTGGACGACCAACTGGGCGGCAGGACGCCCGTGGTCGCGGCCAGGGACGTGAGCGCGGTCGGCTGGTCCGGGCTGAAGGTGAAGCTCGCGCTGAGCGACAGCGGCGACGCGATTCCGCACCAGGGCCGCGCGGGGGACAAGGTTGGCGCGCTGACCGTCGGCGACGGGCCAGGGCAGGTGAGGGTGCCGGTGACATTGGGTGAGGACATGACCGAGCCGGGCTTCGGAGACAAGCTGTCCAGGATCATGTGATCCGGCCTGCCTGAGACCCGGGTGACATGATCCCGGGACCCGCCATCGGGCGGGTCCGGGACGAGCCGTACGGGGGAGAGAGCGCAGTGACCACTGTGCAGCAACCGCAGGTGCCGGAGGACGACGACGGCGGGATAACCGGCGGGGACGGGGCCGTCCACGGAACGAGGACGGCCCCGCCCCCCACCGTCGGCGGGGCGGCGAAGGGGTCTCTGCCGCGTCCCCGTACGGAATCCGCGCCCGGTGGCGGGGCCGCCACCGCCCTCGGTGAGCGCGGGAAGCG
>NZ_JBOHCV010000746.1:0-9078 GCF_050698815.1 Streptomyces sp. | reverse complement strand
TGGACGAGCGTGGGGGCGATCAGCCATCGCCCGTGTCGCGAGATCACGCGGACCTCCGCGTTGCCGAGCGTGACGCTTTCCCCGCCCACGAGAATCCTCGGCGGGCCGCCGAACGGGTCGCGCCCCGGCTCGAAGCTGCAACTCTGCCAGCCCCGTGTCGCTGCCCGCCGATGATCCCGGCACAGCACGCCAAGCGCCTCGACGAACTCCTCTGAGACTTCCCCCTCCGGGAACGCGTGCGGCTGCTCCAACCAGCCGACGTTCAGCGCATCGACGCTTTCCGGGATCGAGCCCGCGAGGTGCTCGTACGGGGTCAAGTCCGCGTACCAGGTCATCAGTCCGGATCCGGGTTGGTCAGCCCACGCCGGACTCGGTACCGCGTACCGCCGCGACGAAGGACGACCAGGATGCTGCCGGTACGACGAGGGCCGGACCTTCGGGCTTCTTGCTGTCGCGGACGGGGACGATGCCGGGGAAGCCGTCAGCGACCTCGACGCAGTTGCCGTCCCCGCCGTCGCTGTAGCTGGACTTGCGCCAGGCGGCGGAGCTGAGGTCGGTAGTGGTGCCGTTCACGTGTGCTCCTCCAGGATGCGCTCGACGAATGCCACCGAGTCCGGCGGTGACAGTGCCCGGTCTCGGATCTGATCGTAGGACAGCCGGTACGCGTTGACCTTGGCGGCGTCCTCAATCAGCTCACCGAACTTGTTGCCTTCGAGGTAGGCAACGGCGCTGCCGTCCGCTTGCCACAGCAGTGACAGCGAGCCACCCATCAGGTCATGAACTCCCGCTGTGAACGGGAGGACTTGCAGCACGATGCACGGCTGCCCCGCCGAGACGACGAGATGCTTCAGCTGACCGCACCAGACTTCCGGGTCCGCCGCGGACCGGCGCAGCACACTCTCGTCCAGGATCACGCGGGTGTTCGGTGCCGGATGGCGGTGCAACAGTTCCTGACGACCCACGCGTGCGGCGACCTGCTCCTCGATCTCCCCTTCGCTCAACAGCCCCGGGGCCGCCGAGAGAACTTCGCGGGCGTACTCCTCCGTCTGCAGCAAACCCGGCATGACCTGCATGTACTTGTGCATGATGACGGCGTCGGCCTCGTACCGCATGAACGCCTTGTACTGAACCTTGAACACTTCGCGGTGAGCGAGGCGCCAGAGGCCGACGAGCAGATCACCCGTCCTGTAGTACGCGTCCAGGTCAACCATCACCGGCCGCTTCGAGAGCCGGTCGCCCGACTCGAGACGGCAGAGATAGCTCTTGTCATAGGACGTGTCCTCCGCGAGCTGCCCCAGCGATTTCCCCGACCGCTCGCGCAGCATCTTCAGCGCGCGGGCCAGCGTCGACCGCCCGGACTCCTCTTCTTCGGCAGGCTGTTCGCCCATCTCAGTCCCTCCCCGTTGTCCCGTGTGCAGACAACACCGCAGCTCTGGCGGGTCCCGGCTCCGTACGGTGAGGATTCGAGTACACCACGTAATCAACCTGATTGGTGGGGCTGTGGACAACTTCGAAGGGAAGGTTCTGACATGCCAAAAGCAGGCCGGGAAAGTGCACTTGGCGTCCTCGCCGAGCGGAGGCGGCGTACGAAGAGCTGGCGGAGGCGCTCGCACGCTGCGGCGTCACCCTGCCGTCGCTGCGCCTGGACGCTGCCTCCTGCGCGGCCCCCGCGCCACGACCCTTGCTCGACCTCGGCCGCTGCAACGTCGACACCGCCTGGCAGCTGGCCGAAGCCCTGCGCCCCGACAGGGTGGAACCCGGGTGCTGACAATCAAGGTCTACCGCGTCCACCCGGACGGCACCCGCACCCAAGTCCTGTCCCACACCACGGTCCGCCCTCCGGCCGACCCCCTCGAACACCCGCCCATCACGGTGGGATTCCCACCCTGCCGCTGCCCGCGCTGCGGGCAAGCGACGAAACTCATGGGGTGCTGACGGCAACCCTGTGGCACCGGCCCGGAGCACGGAGAACCGGTTCTCAGAGCTCAGGTGGGCCGGTCAGCTGCTCACTCCGCAGAGGAGAGAGGGAGGTACGCATCGTGGGTGGCGTAGTGAATGACTGCGGCGCACTTGTCTTCCAGCGTGGGGTGCGCTCCTTGCCACCATTGGCTCCATACCCGCAGCACGTCGTTCACGAGGAAGACCTCAAGGAGGTACCGGGTGCCAGGAGGTGCCTCGTCTTCGGCCTCCACCAGTACTACCGAGGTATCGCAGTTCACGGTCCCTTCTCCACGAGTGAACAGGATGAGGTCCTCATCGACCGATTCAATGCGGTGGAGCACTGATGCGAGTGAGGAATCAACCCCAGATGGAAAGGCCAACTATGCCTCCTGCCGTTAGCCACTCTCCAGGTCCACTTCCTAGATACTTCCGACCATGGGGGTCTGGTTTTCAACGTGCACTGCCAACCTCATATGCGTGTCCCTGTATCGTTCGCAGGTCTGGGTCATGGTGATAGTGCCCCTGGCAGCCGAGCAGCTTTCCGTTTCGCGTCCGGTCCATGCGACCCAGTGAGTCGTCGTAGCTTGCGGCATTCGGTGGGGCGAGTTCCTTCAACTTGGTGAAGAAAAGATTGACCACTTTACCGAAACGCCTCAGTCGTTCACGTACGCCGTCACCTTCGAGAGGATGGCTGCGTCGGCTGCGAGATGCAGGCGGAACTCTGGAGAGTCGATCGAGATCCGAATCGAATCGGTTCGAGTGATCTCGATATCAACAATCGGATCCCGTCCAAATCCTTCCACCGAAATATCTCGTGCTCCAACGAAGGTGATTTCTGCTTGCACCGTGTTGAAACCTTGGGTCCGCCATTTCGCAGGCGGGGAAGTCGGGTACGTGGGGAGATCGATTCGGATAGTTACCTGTGGCCCGTCTCTGGACAGAGTGACCTCATGTACCCGCGTCTCGCGCAGCTCCGGTGGGTCCCCTCCGAAGACCCTCTGAAGCGCTGTCGCATCTGCCAACGTCGAGGTCCATGACATCTCTGAGCTGCTCCTCAATACTCATAGTGCTGAGCGGTCCCTGGAACTTTACCTGTCCTGGGGTTCTCGTACGGCCTGACATTGAAGTGACGTCCCTGGTCGCCCACTCCTCCTTCGTGGAATTGATGACCTGCAGCGTGATCCTGAATTATTACTTTGCTGCCGTCCTCTCTCGTGAAATGGTACTCGCGTGTTTGAATGGGCTGCTTACTTTGGTCAAGGACCGGATTCCCCCACTTATCAGTCATCGGTACATGTCGGACGTCGAGCGGCTGTTGCGTCCCAGGAATACCAAGATCACGCTTCGCTCCTCGGAAAGCCGCGCTGCGACTCGGAAATTCTTTGTGTGTTTGTGGGCAACCTTCTGGGGCCAAGCCGAGTGGGTCGGTCCAGGTGTGGGGGTTGTGGACATAGGTGGCTGGGTTGGGGGCTGGGGTGAGGCCGAGGGGGTCCGGTGAGGTGTAGCGGGCGGTGGCTGGGTCGTAGTGGCGGTGGAAGTTGTAGTGGAGGGCGGTTTCGGGGTCGTAGTACTGGCCGGGGAAGCGGAGGGGGGTGTAGGTCGTGGCGTCGGTGTTCCAGGTGGTGGTGCCCCAGAGGGTTGTGCGGGTGCGCCAAGCGATGTCGCCGCTCTCATCGAGGAGTTCGGTGGGTGTGCCGATGAGGTCGGTGATGATGGCGAAGAAGCGGGAGTCGATTTCGCGTTGGGTGGTGGCGTTGGTGATGCGTTCGGTCTGGGTGAGGGGGCGTAGGCCGTCGTGGTCCCAGGTGAGGGTGACGGGGTTGGGGAGATTGGGGGCGGTGGTGGTCTGTTCGGTGAGGGTGGGGCCGTCCCACGTGAAGTCGACCTGTTCGGTGACCGCTTCACTGTCCATTCCTAGGCGTTGTTTGGCGATGCGGCGGCCCAGGGGGTCGTAGCGGTAGTGCCAGACGGTGCCGTCGGGGGTGACCACTGAGGTCAGGTGGTCTTCGGCGTCCCAGCTGTAGCGCCAGACGTCGGGTTTCTTCGATAGCCGTGTCTTGCGGCGGAGTGTGATGCGGCCTGCTGCGTCGTGTTCGTAGCGGATCGATCCCGCCGAGAGCAGTCGGGTGCCGCTGTAGGCGCGTTCGCCGCGTGCCTCTGTGCCGGCGTGCTGTGCGGGCCAGTTCGCTCGGGTCTGGTTGCCCGCCTTGTCGTAGGCGTAGGACTCGCTCCAGCCCTCGGCGCGGACTCCCGTGACGCGTCCTACCGCGTCCAGGTCGAAGACGCGGGGGCCGTTGAGTTGGTCGTCGATGCCCATCAGGTGGCCGTCGGGGCGGTAGGTGTAGGCGCGGTGCTGGACCGGGGCGGAGGTGGGGCCGGTGACGGTTTGGGCGGTCAGGCGGCCGGCCGGGTCCCAGGCGTTGACCATGTCCATGGTGCCGGCGATGCGGCGATGGGTTTCGCGGCCTGCCGCGTCGTGGGTGAAGTCGAGGGTGTGGCCGGAGGCGGTGAGGGTGGTGCGGTTGCCCACCTCGTCGTAGGTGAAGGAGGAGACGGCTCCGGAGGGCGTCATGCGGCGGGTGCGGCGGCCCAGCGCGTCGTAGGTGTGAGTGAGTGCACGGCCGTTGACCAGCTCGGTCTTGATCCGGCCCAGCTTGTCGCGCTGGAGGAGGAGTTCGGCGTCCGGACCGACGGCCTCGGTGAGGCGCCCTGCCGGGTCGTAGGCGTAGGTGGTCGCCTGGCCGTCGGCGTCCTTGCTGGTGATCTGGCCGAGCACGTCGCGCTCAAAGGTGACGCGCAGGCCCAGCGGGTTGGTGCGGGAGGCCAGTTGTCCCGCGGCGTCGTGTTCGTAGGTGAGGGTGCGGTCGTCGAAGTCGGTCTCGGATAGGAGACGTCCCGCGGGATCGTAGGCGTAACTCCAGCTCAGGCCGTGCGGGTTGGTGACCTGGGTTAGGCGCAGTTCCGTGTCGTGGGTGAATTCGTGGCGCACCCCGTCCGGACCGGTCTGGGCCGCCAGCAGATCGAAGTGGGTGTACTCGAAGGTGGTCACCCCGCCGCCCGCGTCCACATGGCGGGTGCAGTTGCCTTCGCCGTCGTATATCCACGACTCGCCCGATCCGTCAGGGTCGAGACGACGCGACAGCTCCTCAACCGTCCAGGAAAGACGAGTCGTGCCCTCCAACGGGTCCACGACCGCAGTGGGGCGGCCGAAAGCGTCCCGCGCATATGTGGTGACCGCGCCCCCCGGGTCGGTGATCTGCACCGGGAGACCTGCCGGGTCGCAGCGCACCTGAACGGTGGAACCCAACGCGTCGGTGACAGCGGTGAGATGGTTCTGCTCGCCGTAGGCGTAGCGCGTGGTGTGACCGGCCGGGTCAGTGACTGCTGTGCGGTTGCCGCGCTCGTCGTACTCCTGACGCCAGCAGGCACCGTCCACTCCGGTAATGGCCACAGGGAGGCCGAGGTGGTTGTACTCCGCCTCGATCGTCTGCCCGTCGGGACGTGTGACTGCCTGGACCTCGCCGACTTCCCCATACCGGTACCGGGTGGCGCGCCCAAGCGCGTCCGTACGGGACAGCAGCCGGTTGTAGCGGTCCCACTCGCTGCGTGTGGTTGCTCCAGTGGGTTCGGTCTCGGCCACGACCTGGAGGCGGTCGTTGACCAGGTAGCGCCAGGTGTGACCGAGGGAATCCGTCACCTTGGTGATGCGGTAGCCCGTGCGCTCGTCGACGCCCGAGTAGTCGAAGGTGGAGCGCATGTGGCCTTCGGTGCCGGACTGCCAGACGCAGCGGTCCTCTTCGTCGTAGGCGAAGTCGAAGTGGCTGCCGTTGGTGTCCGTCCAGGACGTCATCCGGCCCGCGTCGTCGCAGCCGAACTGCAGCGGCAGGCCGGAGGAGTTGGTGACGGACGTGAGATGGCCGTCGGTGTAGCCGTAGCGTTTCAGCTGCTGGTCGGTGCCGTCTTCGGCGGCCCTGGCGAGGTGGAGGGCGGTGATGCGGCCGTTCTCGGTGGTGAGTTTGAGGTGGTACCTGCCGTCGTGGACGACGCTGGTCGGGGCGCCGTCGGGGGTGTACTCGAAGTTGATCCGGTGGTCGTTTCGGTCCGTGATCTGCTCAAGCAGTGCTGTGCCGTCGGCCCCGTCGGCCCCGCCGGCCGGGCCGGTGAAGTGCCGGACCTGGCCGGTGTCGGGGTCATTGAGGATGTAGTCACCCTCAACCGTGCGTTCCAGCGGCCAGCGAGGGCCGGTCACCGGGAGGGTAGGAACCTCTGGTGCGGGGTGAGGGTAGGCGAGCAGCAGGTTGTCCTCGCCGTGGAAGATGACGCCCTCGGCGTCGATTTCCAGGCGTTGATCGATGGTGCTGGACCAGGTGGGGCCGAACCAGCGGCCCGCCCGGTAGGAGGATTCGAAGCCGCGTCGGAAGACGAGCGGCAGACTGCCCGGCAGCGAGACGTCGGTCTGGCGAAGCACCATCCGACCGGTGGCGAAGTCGACCGGTTCGCGGCCCTCTCGCCGACAGGCCGGTTCGCGACACTTGTCATCCGGCTTGTCGCCGACATCCTTGCGTCCCGGCGTCTTGCTGTCCGGGAGGTGCTTGGCGACCGTGGCGACCTTCTTCACCGCGCCCAGGCCCCGGGTGCCGAGGAGTTCCGGGATGAGGCGGCCGATGCCCTCGGCGGGGTCCTTCTTGAAGGTGTCGTACATCGTCTTGGCCGTGCCCACCGGGTCGTTGGCCATGCGGACCAGGCCCGCCGCCGTGTTGTTGAGCGTCGTCGCGTACTCGGCGGGGTGGGTGAGGTTGTACGGATCGGTCGGGTTGACGCTGCGGACGAAGGTGAGGACGCCCGCGGTGCCCTTGATGATGCCGCCCTGGAGGTGTTCGTAGTCCAGGGCCAGGCCCACGAGCCCGTCCTTGACCTGCTCGGAGTAGGACGGTTTGTCCGGCGCCGCGTCGCGGGCCGCCTGCACGGCCGTACGGGCGGTGCCGGACGCCTCGTTGCGCTGGCGGCGTGCCTCGTCCAGCTTCTCCTGGGCCGCTTTCATATCCGCCGCGCCCGGATCGGTCTCGCCCGGTTTGGCGGGCAGGCTGCTGGGGTCACGCTGGTCGGCGGGCTTGGCGTTGTAGGTGTCGACGGCGTCGTTGTAGGCGGTGCGCTTGGACTCGTAGCCGTCGGAGGCGTCCTTGCCCTTCTTGTACTGGGTGATGGCCTCCTTCGCCTCGCCCTGTGCCCACTGCACCGTGCCGGCGAAGTCCTTCAGCGCCGTGGCCGCCTTCTCGCACGCGTCGGCCGCCTTGAACCACTTCTTCGGCTCGACGGCGACCTTCTCCCGGAACGCGTCCGCGGCCTTGCCCTTCATGTGCTGCGAGTCGAGGCCCTTGAGACCGTTCCCCACGTTGGTGAACGCGGTCTTGAAATCGGTGAGATGCCCGGCCGTGGTGCGCAGCTTCTCCGGGCTGCCGTGGACGAGCTTCTTCTCGTCGTCGGTCTGCCCCAGCTGCAACTCCCCGACATCCGCGCCGAGTGCGTTGGCGACCGAACCGCCCTTGTCCCGCACCCAGTTGGCACCGGAGTGCATGCCCGCATCGTCCATGCGGTCCGCGGTCCAGTCGGAGGCGTAGTCGACACCGTCGCCGACCTTCTCCACGGTGTTCTCGGCCGCGTCCTCCCACGAGTCGGGAACCAGATCCCAGCCCATCAGCCTTCACCCCCGTCCGCCTGCTGCTGTTTGGCGCGTTCCTCAGGAGAGGGGCCGAAAGTGTCGTCGATGGCCTGCTGGCGCTGCTCCTCCGTGAATCCCGCCTGGTCCATGAGGAACTCGTTCTGCGCCCCGCCCATCCCCTCGGTCGACAGGGCCCGGCCGGTGTCCTTCCAGGTCTGCCCCATCTCCGTACGGGCGTCCTCGAAGGACTTCGCGCTGAAGTCCGGCATGTTCTGCGCCGCGATCTCGGAGTAGTCCATCTTCGCGACCTCCTCCTCCGTCGCATGCGGGTTGCCGAACAGCGCGTTGGCCCCGACCTTGAACGTGCCGGCCCGGTACTGGTCCTCCTCGTAGAGCATCCCGGCCGCCAGGTTCAGCCGTGCCGCCAGCGCGTTCGCGTCCTGCACCAGCGCCCGTACGCCCCACTCCCAGCGCTCGCAGAAACCCTCGAAGTCATCGGCCAGGCCACCGTCCCCGGCCTCCATCTTCGACAGCGTCAGCTGCTCGAAACCGCTGCCCTGCATCGAGCCCGTGGCGTCGGCCCCCGACTCCTTCAGCTCGCCGATCGCCGACTTCAGCCCCTTCTCGATCAGGGCCAGCGAATCCTTGTCGAGCTTCAGGTCCCCGTCGCCGCTCACCGGCCGGCCTCCCCGTCGCCCGTGATCTTGTTGCCGTCCTCGTCGACATCGAGGGCGACCGCGTCCGGCACGATGCCCGCCACCGGCGGGAACATCATCGAGCCGTCCTCGTCCGCCACATCCACCGCGACTCCGGCCGGGCCGTCCAGCTCCGGGATCATCGCGTCCAGCAGCCGGGCGCCCAGCACCGTCACGAACTCCCACGCCTCGTCCGGGGCCGCGCCGCGCGCCCGCGCGAAGCGGGCGAGGGGAGCCTCGTCGGTGAAGGCGTAGATCCACCGGACGCCGCCGTACTCGGCCGACATGAAACCCCCGTCGGCCACCGGCACCAGCACCGCCGTACGCCGGAACTCCCCGATCATCTCCCGCGGGTCGCCCACCCCCGACCGCACAGCCGCGATCTGCTCCGCCAACTCCACGACGTCCCCCTGCTCGTCCCGTCCCCGCACGATGGCCTCATCAGACGGTACCGTCATCGAATCGGGTGATCACAAGACGAAATGGGGACGCTGTTGCGAATCCCTGACGGTTCTACGACGCGTCCTCGTCCCGGTCGGACTTCGCTTCCGCCTCCGCGCGCGCCCGTTCCGCCGCCCGGCGCGCCGCCTCCGTCGGACGCCGTTCCGCGTCCTCCGGCTGGTCGATGTCGGGGACGGTGTCCAGGTCCTCGTCCTGGGTCTCCTCCTCCCACAGCGCGCGGTACTTCGCGTCGCGGGTCTTGAGCAGTACGCACGCCACCGCCGCCGACAGCAGCGACCCGATCAGCACCGCCGCCTTCACCAGGTCCATGGTTGCCGCGTC
>NZ_JBOHCV010000745.1:0-1573 GCF_050698815.1 Streptomyces sp. | reverse complement strand
CCGCGATGGTCAGCACGAACTCCTTGCCGCCCACCTTCGTGTGCCAGATGCCCGGCAGCGTGCCGGGACCGTCCTTGGCGGGCGTCTTGGCGGTCTCCTCCGCCGTCGGCTTCGACTCCGGCTTTCCCTCCGCCTTGTCGTCCTTGCCGCCCTCTTCACCGCTGCTTCCGCAGCCGCTCACCAGCAGCGCGGCGGCCGCCACCGCGACCACCGCCCCCGTCATCCGCGCTGACGTACGCACCCGCGTACTCCCTCGTTCCCGCCCTGCCCAGTTGCAGGGGCACGTCAAATTAGCAGCCCCCGCGCGAGCGGGGTCCGGCGGTCACGACATCCCTCACCTCCCAACACACCGCTGCCCGGCACCCCTTGGGGGCCGGGCAGCGGTGCGGGCGCGGGTGCGCCGACGCGAGAGGCGTCAGCGGACGAAGACGCCCGCCTGGTTCGCGAGGTCCAGGAAGTACTGCGGGGCCACGCCCAGCACCACCGTGACCACGACGCCGATGGAGATGGCGGAGGTCGTCCACAGGCTGGGGACGGCGACCGTGGGGCCGTCCGCCCGTGGCTCGCTGAAGAACATCAGCACGATGACGCGGATGTAGAAGAAGGCCGCGATGGCCGAGGCGATGACACCGATGACCACGAGGATTCCCGCGCCGCCCTCCGCCGCCGCCTTGAAGACGGCGAACTTGCCGACGAAACCCGACGTCAGCGGGATGCCGGCGAAGGCCAGCAGGAAGACCGCGAAGACGCCCGCAAGCAGTGGTGAACGGCGGCCCAGTCCGGCCCACTTGGACAGATGGGTGGCCTCGCCGCCCGCGTCCCGTACGAGCGTGACCACCGCGAAGGCGCCCAGCGTCACGAAGGAGTACGCGCCCAGGTAGAAGAGGACCGAGGAGACGCCGTCCCGGGACGTGGCGATGACGCCCGCCAGCAGGAAGCCGGCGTGTGCGATGGAGGAGTAGGCGAGCAGCCGCTTCACGTCGGTCTGGGTGATCGCGATCACCGCGCCCGCCAGCATGGTGAGGATCGCGACGCCCCACATCACCGGCCGCCAGTCCCAGCGGAGGCCCGGCAGCACCACGTACAGCAGGCGCAGCAGCGCGCCGAAGGCGGCCACCTTCGTCGCCGCGGCCATGAAGCCGGTGACCGGGGTCGGCGCGCCCTGGTAGACGTCCGGGGTCCACATGTGGAACGGGACGGCGCCGACCTTGAAGAGCAGGCCCATGATCACCATCGCGCCGCCGATGAGCAGCAGCGCGTCGTTGCCGGTGGTCTCGGCGAGCACCGGGTTCGTGGTGCCGTCGGCGTTGCCGATGACGCGGGCGATGCCGGAGTAGTTGACGGTGCCCGCGTAGCCGTACAGCAGGGCGATGCCGAAGATCAGGAACGCGGAGGAGAAGGCGCCCAGCAGGAAGTACTTGACCGCCGCCTCCTGCGAGAGCAGCCGGCGCCGCCGGGCCAGCGCGCACAGCAGGTAGAGCGGGAGGGAGAAGAGCTCCAGCGCGATGAACAGCGTCAGCAGGTCGTTGGCCGCCGGGAAGATCAGCATGCCGCCGACCGCGAAGAGCAGCAG
>NZ_JBOHCV010000744.1:0-2649 GCF_050698815.1 Streptomyces sp. | reverse complement strand
AGAGCCTGCGCAGGGGCGAGTCGGCGACGGCCCTCGCGGCGGGTGTCCACCTCATCGTGGATCCGGACAGCACAGTCTGCGTCGAGAAGTTCGGCGCGCTCTCACCGGACGGCCGCTGCTTCACCTTTGACGCGCGCGCCAACGGCTACGTCCGGGGTGAGGGTGGCGTGGTCGTCCTACTGAAGCCGCTGCCCCGCGCGCTCGCGGACGGCGACCCGGTGCACTGCGTCATCCGGGGCAGCGCGACGAACAACGACGGCGGCTCCGACGCCCTGGCCGTACCTAGCGCCGCGGGTCAGGAGGCAGCGCTGCTGCGTGCCTGCGAGCACGCCGGTGTCGACCCGGACGCCGTCCAGTACGTCGAACTGCACGGCACCGGCACCGCGGTGGGCGACCCGATCGAGGCGGCGGCCCTGGGTGCCGTGTACGGCAGCACGAGGAGCCCCGGGAGCCCGCTGCTGGTGGGCTCGGCCAAGACCAACATCGGCCACCTGGAGGGCGCGTCGGGCATCGCCGGCCTGCTGAAGGCGGGGCTCGGTATCGAGCACCGTCGGTTGCCCGCCAGCCTGAACTTCGAGACCGCCCATCCGCGCATCCCCCTCGACACCCTGGGCCTGAGCGTCGCGACCGGACTCTCCTCCTGGCCGCGCGACGAGCAGCCGCTGTACGCAGGTGTCAGCTCCTTCGGCATGGGCGGCACCAACGCCCATGTCATCCTGGCGGAAGCGCCGGAGTCCGCCCGCGCGGACGCGGTCGTACCCGCCGACTCGTCCCCGCCTGCGACTCCCCGCGGTCTGCTGCCCTGGGTGGTCTCCGGGCGCGATGCCTCGGACATCGCCGAACAGGCTGCCCGGCTCAAGGAGTTCGTGGGTGACAACCCCGGCCTGAGTCCGGTCGATACCGGTTTCTCGCTGGCCACCACACGGACACATCATCCGCACCGGGCGGTCGTCGTCGATTCGGGTGGAGACGGCTTCCTCGCAGGGCTGGACGCCCTCGCCCGGGGCACGCGGTCGGCCCACACGGTCCTCGGTTCGGTCCCCGGACCGGCGGCCGGAACCGCGACGACCGCCTTCATGTTCTCGGGTCAGGGTGCGCAACGGCTCGGTGCCGGACGCGAACTGTACGAGACCTACCCGGTGTTCGCGGAAGCCTTCGACGAGATCCACTCCCACTTCGACGGCCTGCTCGACCGGCCGCTGAAGGACGTGCTGTGGGCCGCGCCCGGCACCGCCGAGGCCGCCCTCCTCGACCGCACCGCCTACACCCAGCCGGCGCTCTTCGCCGTGTCGGTGGCGCTGTTCAGGCTGTTCGAGCGCTGGGGCGTCGTGCCTGGCCACCTGATCGGCCACTCCATCGGCGAACTCGCCGCCGCCCACGCCGCCGGCGTGCTCTCCCTGCCCGACGCCTGCGCGCTCGTCGCCGCACGCGGGACGCTGATGGACCGGCTCCCCGAGGGCGGCGCGATGGCGGCCGTCCAGGCGGCGGCCGACGAGGTCGAGCCGCTGCTGCGAGGGACCGGGGTCTCGATCGCCGCGGTCAACGGCCCCGAGTCGGCGGCCGTCTCCGGCGACGAGGAATCCGTCGCCGCCGTCGTGGCGTACTGGGCCTCGCGTGGCCGCAAGACCAGACGGCTCACGGTGAGCCACGCGTTCCACTCGGCACGGATGGACCCGATGCTGGACGCCTTCAGGGCGGTCGCAGACGCCCTGACCTTTCACGCCCCTGCGATCCCGGTGATCTCGAACGTGACCGGCCGGGTGGCCGAAGGCATCGACACCCCGGACCACTGGGTCCGGCAGATACGCGAGGCGGTCCGCTTCCACGACGGACTGCTGACGCTCCGGGACACGGGCTGCACCACCTATCTCGAACTCGGACCGGACGCCGTGCTCGCGCCCCTGGCGCGTGACGCCCTCTCCGATCTGGGGGGTGCGGCCTTCGTCCCCGCCTTGCGCCGCGGCAGGCCTGAACCCGCGTCCGCCGTGGCCGCGTTGGCCGCCGCACACTCCCAGGGCTGCGACGTGGACTGGAGGGCCGTGTTCCCGGGCGGCCGACGGATCGCCCTGCCCGGCTACGCGTTCCGGCGCCGGAGCCACTGGCCCGCCGACGGGGCGGAGCCCGTACGGTCCGATGCGGTGCCGGAGACGGCGGCGGGAGCCACTCCGCCCGCGCCCGCCATGCCGGCGTCCGGTGGCCCGGAGCTCTCCTTGTCACCGCGCCCGCAGGGTGTCCCGGACCGCCGCCGACTGGTGAGTCTCGTGCGGGACACGGTCGCCCTGGTCCTGGGCTACGGGACCGGCGAAACCGTCGTCACCACGCGCACCTTCAAGGAACTGGGCTTCGACTCGCTCAGCGCGGTGGAGTTCCGCGACCGGCTCGGCGCCGAGCTGGACGTGCGGCTCTCGTCGGCCCTCACGTTCGACCACCCGACCCCGGCCGCCGTCGCCGAGCATCTCCATCACCTGCTGTCGGGGACGGCCGACTCCGCTGTCATCCCGGGCTCCCCGCCGCCCGTGCCCACCCATGAGCCGGTGGCGGTGGTGGGTATGGGGTGTCGTTTTCCGGGGGGTGTGGTGTCTCCGGGTGGGTTGTGGGATTTGGTGGTGGGTGGGGTGGATGCGGTTTCTGGTTTTCCGGTTGATCGTG
>NZ_JBOHCV010000743.1:0-8457 GCF_050698815.1 Streptomyces sp. | reverse complement strand
CCACCGGCCCGGCCGACCCTGACCGGACCGACCCCGACCGGACCGCCCCCGCACCTTCTGCCCCGGCTCCCCCCTGGCTGGACACCGAAACCGCGCTCACTCTCCTCACCTCGCCGCTCGGCGGCATGGACGCCGCGGATCTGCGACGGCTCGGGCGGGCCTTGCGCGAGGAGGAACGTGCGGCCGGGGAGAGCGTCCCGCGCCCCTCCGACGTACTGCTGGCCGAAGCCCTCGCCGAGCCCGAACGGCTGGTGGCGCACGACCCCGCGTACGCCAGGGGCGCTCAGCGGCTGGGTGTGCTGCTTCGCAAAGCACGCGAACTGCTCGCGGGCGGCGGCACCGCCGACGAGGCGCTGTGGCAGCTGTGGGACGGCACACCCTGGCCGCAGCGCCTGGAGCGTGCCGCCCTGCGCAACGGCCCGGCCGGCCGCAACGCCGACCGTGACCTGGACGCGGTGTGTGCGCTGTTCGCCGCCGCCGCCCGTGCAGAGGAACGCAGCGGGGGGAGGGGAGCGCTCAACTTCCTCACCGAGGTCGACGCTCAGGACATCGCCGCCGACACCCTCACAGCGCGGGCGGTACGCCCGGACGCCGTACGGCTGATGACGGCGCACCGGTCCAAGGGTCTGGAGTGGCGCCTGGTCGTCATCGCCGGGGTACAGGAAGGACTCTGGCCCGATCTGCGGCGCCGGGGCACGCTGTTGGAGGCCGACCGGATCGGCCTCGACGGGCTCGCGGAGCCGCTGCCGCCCGGCGCCCTCCTCACCGAGGAGCGCCGGTTGTTCTACGTGGCGGCGACCCGTGCCAAGGACCGGCTGGTCGTCACAGCCGTGCGGGCACCGGCCGACGACGGCGACCAGCCCTCGCGCTTCCTGGCCGAACTGGGCGTCGAACCGAAGGCCGTCACCTCCCGGCCCCGCCGCCCCCTCTCGGTGGCGGCGCTGGTCGCCGAGCTGCGGGCCACCACCGTCGACCCCGCCGCCACGCCCGCCCTGCGTGCGGCCGCCGCACAGCGGCTCGCCCGGCTCGCCGCGCTGCACGACGAGGCGGACCACGCGCTCGTACCGGCCGCTCATCCCCACCGCTGGTGGGGGCTGTACGAGCCGACCCGGTCGGAGGTGCCGCTGCGGGACCGCGACCAGCCGGTCACCCTGTCGGGCAGTGCGCTGGACCAGTTGGCCAACACCTGTGCGCTGCAGTGGTTCCTGGCCCGTGAGGTGAAGGCGGACGCTCCGGCCACCGCCGCGCAGGGGTTCGGGAACGTGCTGCACGTACTGGCTGACGAGGTCGCCTCCGGCGGCACCCCCGCCGACCTCGCCGTACTGATGGAGCGGCTCGACACGGTGTGGGACGGGCTCGCCTTCGAGGCGCCCTGGAAGTCCCGGCAGGAGAAGGAGAGCGCGCGGGCGGCGCTGGAACGATTCCTGCGCTGGCACGTCATGCGGCGAGGGACGGGGGGCGAGGAGCGGGAGGCGGTCGGTAGCGAACTCGGGTTCGACGTCACGCTGGAGGCGGGGGAGTACGCGGTACGCGTCCGCGGCAGCGTGGACCGGGTGGAGAACGACGGTCAGGGGCGGGCGTACGTCGTCGACTTCAAGACCGGCCGCGCCAAGCCGAGCGCCGCCGACGTGGCGCGTCACCCGCAACTCGCCGTCTACCAGCTGGCGGTACGCGAGGGGGCGGCCGACGAACTCTTCGACGGACGGCGTCCACAGCCGGGTGGCGCGGAGCTGGTGCATCTGCGGCTCGGCGCGGCCGAGCGCGACGGTGGTGAGACGCTGCCGGTGGTGCAGCGACAGGATCCGCCGGCCCCGGCAGCCTGCCCGGGGAGTGCCGGCGAGGAACCGGCGGGCGGGGAATGGGTCGGTGAACTGCTCGCAACGGCCGCGGGCCGCGTCCTGGACGAACGCTTCACCCCCACACCGGGCCAGCACTGCACGCACTGCACGTTCCGCGGCGCCTGTTCCGCACGGTCCGAGGGACGCCAGATCATCGAGTGAGGCGCGGGCCGCCGCAGAGGGTGACGCCGTGGCAGCTCCACCACCCCTTGGGCGACCACCCCCACTCGGCGGCAGCTGTCGGTGGGGAACGCTAGCGTCTCTCCCGTGCCCGCACAGCTCACCGACACCGAACAGCTCAAGGAGCTCCTCGGTATCCCGTTCACCCCGGAGCAGATCGCCTGTATCACGGCACCTCCCGCTCCCCAGGTGATCGTGGCGGGTGCCGGTTCGGGCAAGACCACCGTCATGGCCGCGCGTGTCGTCTGGCTGGTGGGAACCGGCCAGGTCCAGCCCGAGCAGGTGCTCGGTCTGACCTTCACCAACAAGGCGGCGGGCGAGCTCACCGAGCGGGTCCGCAGAGCGCTGGTACGCGCGGGGGTCACCGACCCCGACCCCGCCGAACCCGGCCCCGCTCACCCCGGCTCCGCCGGTCACGAAGGGGCCCAGGGCGAACCGCAGATCTCCACCTACCACGCTTTCGCGGGCCGCCTCCTCACCGAACACGGACTGCGCCTCGGCATCGAGCCCGGAGCCCGTCTGCTGGCCGACGCCACCCGCTTCCAGCTCGCGGCGAAGGTGCTGCGGGCGGCCCCCGGCCCCTTCGAAGCCCTCACCAAGTCCGTCGCCGCGCTCGTCGAGGACCTGCTCGCGCTCGACTCCGAGCTCTCCGAGCATCTGGTCGCCCCGGGCCGGCTCCGCTCGTACGACACCGAGCTGCTCGGCACTCTGGACACCGTACGGCTCAGCAACGCCGCCCTGCGCAAGGTGCCCCTGGCGGCGCTCGGCAGGACCGAACTGCTCGGACTGGTCGAGCAGTACCGCGCGCACAAGCGCGGACACGACCTGCTGGACTTCGGCGACCAGATCGCGCTGGCGGCCACCCTGGCCCGCGATGTGCCGGAGGTCGGCCGGATCCTGCGCGGGCAGTTCCCGGTCGTGCTCCTCGACGAGTACCAGGACACCTCCGTGGCCCAGCGGGTGCTGCTCGCCGGGCTGTTCGGCACCGGGTCGGTACCCGAGGGCGCGGGCCACGCCGTCACCGCCGTCGGTGACCCCTGCCAGGCCATCTACGGCTGGCGCGGTGCCTCGGTCGCCAACCTCGACGACTTCCCCCGCCACTTCCCGTACGCCGACGGAAGCCCGGCGCGCCGCTACTCCCTCAGCCAGAACCGCCGCAGCGGCGGCCGGCTGCTGAGCCTCGCCAACTCCCTCGCCGCGCCGCTGCGCGAACGTCACGAGGGCGTCGAAGCCCTGCGCCCGGCCCCGGGCGCCGAGCGCGACGGACTGGTGCGGTGCGCGCTGCTGCCCACCCACTCCGAGGAGCTGGACTGGCTCGCCGACTCACTCGCCCACCTGGTCCGTACGGGCACGCCGCCCGGAGAGATCGCCGTACTGTGCCGTGGAGCCGGTGACTTCGCCGAGATCCAGGGCGCACTGGTCGCCCGCGACATCCCGGTCGAGGTGGTCGGCCTCTCCGGCCTGCTGCACCTGCCGGAGGTGGCCGACCTCGTCGCCATGTGCGAGGTCCTGCAGGACCCGACTGCCAACGCCGCACTCGTGCGGCTGCTGACCGGGCCGCGCTGGCGCATCGGCACCCGCGATCTCGCACTGCTGGGACGGCGCGCGCGGCTGCTGGTCATGCACGCGGACGGCGGCGGCGAAGACCCCGACCGGCGGCTGGCCGCGGCGGTCGAAGGTGTCGACCCGGCCGAGGTCACCTCGCTCGCCGACGCCCTGGACACGTTCCTGGAGGCCGACGGACACGACGACCGGCTGCCCTTCTCGGCAGCCGCACGGGTGCGCTTCGCGCGGCTCGCGGCCGAGATTCGCGACCTGCGGCGCTCGCTGGCCGACCCGTTGATGGACGTCCTGCACAGGGTGCTGACCGTGACCGGACTGGAGGTCGAACTGTCCGCGTCCCCGCACGCGGTGGCCGCCCGCCGGCGCGAGACGCTGAGCAACTTCCTTGACGTCGCCGCGGGTTTCGCCGCCCACGACGGCGAGGCGACCCTGCTGGCGTTCCTCGGCTTCCTGCGCACCGCGGTGCAGTACGAGAAGGGGCTCGACAGTTCACTGCCGGGCGGGGAGAACACGGTGAAGGTGCTGACCGCGCACAAGGCCAAAGGTCTGGAGTGGGACGTCGTGGCGGTGCCCGGGCTGGTGGCGAAGCAGTTCCCCAGCGAGCAGGCACGGGAGTCCTGGCTGAGCCGCCCGAAGGTGCTGCCGCACGCACTGCGCGGCGACGCGGCCACTCTGCCGGACGTAGCGGAGTGGACCGCGAAAGGCGTCAAGGACTACGAGACGCGACTGCGTGACCACCAGGCCACCGAGGAACTCCGCCTCGGCTATGTCACCTTCACCCGCCCCCGCTCGCTGCTGCTCGGTTCCGGCCACTGGTGGGGCCCGAACCAGAAGAAGCCCCGAGGGCCCTCGGCCTTTCTGGAGGCCCTGCGCTCCCACTGCGAAGCCGACCCCGGACACGGCGAGACAGAGCTCTGGGCGGACGCCCCGGCGGCGGACGCCGAGAACCCCGCACTCGCCGGCGGCGCGGAAGAGCGCGCGTGGCCGCTGCCGCTGGACGAGGACGCGCTGGCTCACCGCCGGGTGGCGGCGGACGCGGTGCTGGCGCTGCTGGCGAGCAGCCCGCACGGACAGCCCGATACCAATACCGATACCGATACGGCTACCGATACCGAAGGTGCCGATGCCGATGCCGGGCTCAGCCCCGAGGAGACACGGCTCGCCGCCTCCTGGGACCGTGACCTGGAGGCGCTCGAGGGTGAGCTGCGGCGCTCCCGCACCACCGTGCGCGACGTTCCGCTGCCCGCCGCCATGTCCGCCACGCAGCTGATGCGGATGGCCGCCGACCCCGACGGGTTCGCGCGCGAGCTGGCCCGTCCCATGCCCCGCCCGCCCCAGCCCGCCGCCGCCCGTCGCGGTACTCGCTTCCACGCCTGGGTGGAATCCCGCTTCGAGGAGTTGACGCTCCCGATGCTCGGCCCCGACGAACTGCCGGGCGGCGGTGCGGACGAGGGCGCGGGCGCGGAGCCGCCGGAGATCGCCGACGAGCGGGACCTGGCCACACTCAAGGCGGCCTTCCAGCGCTCGCCGTACGCGGAGCGCACTCCGTACCGCGTCGAGGCGCCCTTCCAGATCGGTCTCGCCGGCCGGATCGTTCGCGGCCGTATCGACGCCGTCTACCGCGACGTCGCCCCGGACGGCACGACGGCGTACGAGATCGTCGACTGGAAGACGGGGCGTGCCCGCACCGCCGATCCGCTCCAGCTCGCCGTCTACCGCCTCGCCTGGGCCGAACAGCAGAACGTGCCGCTGGAGTCCGTCGCCGCCACCTTCTTCCATGTACGCGAGGGCGAGGCGGTCCGCCCCGAGGGCCTGCCGGACCGGGTCGCCCTGGAACGGCTGCTGCTCGGTGGCACCGGCGACGAGGGTGACGACGGTCCCCCGAACGCCGGATAGGCTCGAGACACGAGCACTGCCTCCGGCAGTCCCTGACAACGCGGTCCGGGCCTCCGACGAAGACCGCGCGCCCGGCCGTACCAGCAGCGCTGTCGCAGGAGGAGTAGGAAACCGACGTGACCACCTTGACGGACCGCACCGCTGACGCCCCCCTGACGCTTTCCGCCACCGGCGGCATCGACCGCGCCGCGCATCACCGGATGGACGAGGCATGGCTGGCGGCGGCGTGGAGCCATCCGACGACCCGGGCCTTCGTGGTCTCCGGCGGGCAGGCGCTGATCGAGGACCGCGGCGACGGCCGCACGGAACTGGTGCTGATGCCGTCCTTCGACGCGCCGTTCACGGAGGCACACCGCTATTTCCTCGGTGTCGACGAGGACGGTGTGCGCTACTTCGCGCTGCAGAAGGACGCGCTGCCGGGACGTATGGACGACATCGCCCGCCCGGCCGGGCTGCGCGAGGCGGGAGTGCTGCTCTCGGCCCGCGACGCCGAGCTGATGACCCACGCCGTCGGACTGGAGAACTGGCAGCGCACGCACCGCTTCTGTTCGCGCTGCGGCGAACGTACGGTCATCGCCGCCGCCGGACACATCCGGCGCTGCCCGGCCTGTGGTGCCGAGCACTACCCGCGCACCGACCCGGCAGTGATCATGCTGGTGACGGACGAGCAGGACCGCGCACTCCTGGGACGTCAGGTGCACTGGCCGGAAGGGCGCTTCTCCACGCTCGCGGGCTTCGTCGAGCCCGGGGAGTCCCTGGAGGCCGCCGTCATCCGGGAGGTCGCCGAGGAGGCGGGCGTCACAGTGGCCGAGGCCAGCTATGTCGGCAGCCAGCCGTGGCCCTTCCCGGCCAGTCTGATGCTCGGCTTCACGGCCCGCGCCACCTCACCGGAGATCCAGGTGGACGGGGACGAGATCGAGGAGGCCCGCTGGTTCTCCCGCGAGGACGTCCGGGCCGCGATCGAGTCCGGGGAGCTGCTGCCGCTGTCCGGAATCTCCATCGCGGCCCGGCTGGTCGAGCTCTGGTACGGCGAGCCGCTGCCCAGGCCCGGGCGGCTGCCGAAGCCGTGACGCACGCCATACGCATGCCATGACGCGGTGGCCTCAGGTGCCGATCTTCTCCTTGACCTGGGCGAGCGAGGGGTTGGTCAGCGTGGAACCGTCCGGGAACAGCACCGTCGGCACGGTCTGATTGCCGCCGTTGGCCTTGCCCACGAAGTCCGCGGACTCCGGGTCGAGCTCGATGTTGACCTCGGTGTACGCGATACCCGCGCGCTCCATCTGGCCCTTCAGCCGACGGCAGTAGCCGCACCATGTGGTGCTGTACATCGTCACGTTTCCCGACATGGGCTCTCGCGCTCCTTCGCTGTTCGACGGTCACTGACGCAACGCGCGAGCCGGGCGGACCATTCCCGGGCCCAAGGCGCCCGTGTACGACAATCACAGCTCAGCTGTGGACAACCGTCCCGGGTGTCCCGGGCGAACTGGCAGCATGGCGGGGTGACAGCAGCAACGGACTCCACCCTCTTCTCTCAGGACCCCGCTCAGGACCCCGCTCAGGACGCTTTCACGGCTCCGCAGGACGCCGACGCGGTGCTGGACGGGCTCGATCCCGAGCAGCGTGAGGTGGCGACCACGCTGCGGGGCCCGGTGTGCGTACTCGCGGGCGCGGGCACGGGCAAGACGCGTGCCATCACACACCGGATCGCCTACGGGGTGCGCGCGGGCATCCTGCCACCCGCCGGCGTCCTCGCCGTCACCTTCACCAGCCGTGCCGCGGGAGAGATGCGCGGCCGGCTGCGCCAGCTGGGAGCGAGCGGCGTCCAGGCGCGTACGTTCCACTCGGCCGCCCTCCGGCAGCTCCAGTTCTTCTGGCCGCGTGCGGTCGGCGGAGAACTGCCGCGACTGCTCGAGCGCAAGGTGCAGCTGGTCGCCGAAGCCGCGGCCCGCTGCCGCCTCCGCCTGGACCGCAATGAACTGCGGGATCTCACGGGCGAGATCGAGTGGTCCAAAGTCACCCGGACGGTGCCGGAGGACTATCCGGGCGTGGTGGCCAAGGCGGGCCGGGACGCCCCGCGCGACCCGGCCGAGATCGCCCGGGTCTACGGGCTCTACGAGCAGCTCAAGCGCGAGCGCTCGGTGATCGACTTCGAGGACGTTCTGCTGCTGACCGTGGGCGTGCTGCAGGACCGCCCCGACATCGCCGAAACGGTCCGCGGGCAGTACCAGCACTTCGTGGTCGACGAGTACCAGGACGTCAGCCCACTCCAGCAGCGGCTGCTGGAGCTCTGGGTCGGGGAACGCGACAGCCTGTGCGTCGTCGGCGACCCCAGCCAGACCATCTACTCCTTCACCGGCGCCACTCCCGACCATCTGCTCAACTTCCGCGTTCAGCACCCGGACGCGACCGTGGTGAAGCTCGTACGGGACTACCGCTCGACGCCGCAGGTCGTCCACCTGGCCAACGGCCTGCTCTCGCTGGCCGTCGGCCGTGCCGCCGAGCACCGCCTGGAGCTGATCTCCCAGCGTGAGGCGGGCCCCGAGCCGGCCTACACCGAGTTCCCCGACGAACCGGCCGAGGCCGAAGGCACGGCGAAGCGCATCCGCGAACTGATCGACTCCGGTGTCCCGGCCAGCCAGATCGCGGTGCTCTACCGCATCAACGCCCAGTCGGAGATCTACGAGCAGGCTCTCGTCGACGCCGATGTGCCCTATCAACTGCGCGGCGCGGAGCGGTTCTTCGAGCGTCCCGAGGTCCGCGAGGCCGGCATCGCACTGCGCAGCGCGGCCCGCTTCGGGGAGAACGACACCTTGCTCGACGGAGCCCTCGACCTCCCCTCCCAGGTCCGCGCCGTGCTCAGCGGGAACGGCTGGACGCCGCAGCCCCCGGCCGGCTCCGGAGCGGTCCGGGACCGCTGGGAGTCACTGATGGCCCTGGCCCGACTCGCCGAGTCCCTCGCGGGAAGTCGCGCCGCGGCGGG
>NZ_JBOHCV010000742.1:0-3302 GCF_050698815.1 Streptomyces sp. | reverse complement strand
GGCCGCGGCTCCGCGCGGCGAGCGCGGCGGCACGTCGGAGGATTCCGCGGCGCCGCGCGGGTCCACGACGGCCGCCGCCGGGCGAGACACCCATGGACGTTCCGCGGGCGCGGCGGCGCACGCGTCGGACGCCGCGGGTAGCGCGGTGGCCGTCGAGGCCCCGGTGCGGATCACGGACGCCGAGACGGTCCGGCTGCTGCACCCCGGTGACCGAATCGATGTGATCGCAAGCACAGATGAAGACCGCCCTGCGCGGGTAGTGGCCAAGGGTGTGCGAGTGGCTCGCGTGCCGAAGTCCGGCGACACCGGCTCGGGCGAGGGAGCGCTCGTCGTGCTCAGGGTGCCGCGCGAGACCGCGCTGGCGCTCGCCGGCGCGGCGGCCACCACTCGCCTCGCGGTAACGCTGTGCTGAGCCCGGACCGGCGCTCTCCCACCGTTCGCCGTGACCGCGGAGAGTCCGAGAAGAGGCAGGTCGGAAAGCATGGAAACAACGTCCGGGAGCGAGAAGAAGGGCCTCCTGACGGGATTCAGGGAATTCCTGCTGCGCGGCAACGTGGTCGAACTGGCCGTCGCCGTCGTCGTCGGAACCGCCTTCAGCAAGATCGTGGATTCCGTCGTCAAGGGCCTGATCAACCCGCTGGTGGGGGCCATAGGGACGAAGGACCTGGGCGAGTACCAGTCCTGCCTGAAGTCCCCGTGCGACGTGAACGCGACGGGCGAGGTGGTCAGTGGCGTCCCGATCAACTGGGGGCCGGTGCTGAGCGCTTCGCTGACCTTCCTGATCACGGCCGCGGTCGTCTACTTCCTCATGATCCTGCCGATCACCAGGTACAAGGAGCGGCAGGCCGCCAAGAACCCGGTGGCCGAGGCGCCCGCGGGCGTGACCGAGGTCGACCTGCTGGCCGAGATCCGCGATCTGCTCGTCGCCCAGCGCAACGGCCCGGGCGCCCCCGAGGGGGCCGCGGGTACCGAAGACTCCGTGGGACGGCAACGGGACGGGGGCCTGAGCACCGAGAAGTAGCGGCGGGCTCCGGCTCCGGGCCGCGTCACACGTGGTGGGGCGGCTTCTCGTCCAGGAAGCGGGCCAGGTCCGCCGCCGGGGTGCCGGAGCCGCTGCCGACCCCTCCCTCGCCCCAGCCGTCGTCGGTGTCGTCCGCGGACCGCAGGCTCAGCGGGTCGCCGAAGACCAGCGCGGGCGCGGGATCTTCGGACTCTGCGGGCTGTCGCGGACCGGTACTCATGTGTCCAGCGTACGGGGCGCCCGTACGCCTGGTATCCATGCCGCATGACAACTCAGGACGCCCTCACGGATGTGCGGGGACTGCGGGTCGGGCACGCACAGCGGTCCGGGGGCGACCGGCCCGGCTGGCTGACCGGCACGACGGTGGTACTGGCCCCCGAAGGCGGAGCCATAGCCGGTGTGGACTCGCGGGGTGGCGCTCCGGGCACCCGGGAGACGGACGCGCTGGATCCGCGGAACGTGGTGGAGCGTATCCACGCGGTGGTGCTGACCGGCGGCAGCGCTTTCGGGCTCGACTCCGCGGGCGGCGTGATGAGCTGGCTGGAGGAGCAGGGCCGGGGCGTACGCGTGGGACCGGACCCCGCGCAGGTGGTGCCGGTGGTGCCGGCCGCCGTCCTCTTCGACCTGGGGCGTGGCGGGCGCTGGCACAGCCGCCCGGACGCGACGCTGGGCCGGGAGGCGGTGGAGGCGGCCGCCCGTACGGAGCCGGGGGCGCCGGTCCCGCAGGGCAATGTGGGTGCGGGCACCGGAGCCGTGGTCGGCGGCCTGAAGGGCGGGATCGGCACGGCGAGCGCCGTGCTTCCTTCAGGGACAGCGGTGAGCGCGCTGACGGCGCTCAACGCGGCCGGTTCGGCAGTGGACCCGCGCACGGGTGCGCTGTACGGAGAGCTGCTGGAGGGGGAGTTGCGGGACGGGCTGCCCCGCGTCCCCGGCGCGGAACGGCACGCGGAAGCGCGGCGGCTGCTGTCGGAGGCACGGGAGAAGACGGAAGACCGGACGGCGGGGGTGCTGCGGCCTCCCTTCAACACCACTCTGGCCGTGGTCGCGACCGATGCCGCTCTCACCCGGCCCCAGGCCCAGAAGCTGGCGGGCGTGGCGCACGACGGACTGGCCCGAGCGGTGCGGCCGGTGCACCTCATGCACGACGGCGATACCGTCTTCGCCCTCGCCACCTCGGAACGCCCCTTGGCGGAGGAGGAGTTCAACGATCTGCTTGCCGCCGGTGCGGATGTGCTGACGCGGGCCGTGGTGAAGGCGGTGCTGGCCGCAGAGAGCGTGGACGGACCGGGCGGCGTCTTCCCCTCCTACCGCGACCTTTACGGCCGGCCCGCGCGGCACGGCTGACCGGCGACCACTCAGGCGGAGACGCGCACGTCACTGCCGGGCTTGCGGTTCGTGCCGTCCGCGTAGGCCGCCTCGCCGGTGCCCTCCGCGTCGCCGGCCTGCTGCTCCTGGCCGGCCCGCCCGGACGGACTGGGCACGGTGCTGGGCACGGCAGCCAAGAGCCCCGGCGCTCGGGGGAGGGCACCGGGGCTCGTCCTGGGGCGGCACATGATCGCCGCATTCTGTTGTCCTGCTTTCTGCTGTGCTCTTGTTCCTACGGCCGCTGTTCCTACGGCCGCGGCACGGTCCTTCGTCAGACGTCAGGCCGCCGCGTCGAAGCCGGTGTCCGAGGCCAGCTTCTTCAGCTCCAGCAACGCGTGCTTCTCGATCTGGCGGATCCGCTCCCGCGTCAGTCCGTGCTGCTTGCCGACCTCCGTGAGCGTGCGCTCGCGTCCGTCGAGCATGCCGTAACGCGCCTTGATGATCGAGGCGGTGCGGTTGTCGAGGCGGCCGATGAGGTGTTCCAGCTCCTCCCGGCGCAGCACTGTCAGCACAGACTGCTCCGGCGAGGCGGCGGAGGTGTCCTCCAGCAGGTCGCCGAACTGCGTCTCGCCCTCCTCGTCCACCGACATGTTCAGGCTGACCGGGTCGCGCGCCCAGTCGAGCACGTCGACGACGCGCTCCGGCGTGGAGCTCAGCTCGGCGGCGACCTCTGCGGGCTCCGGCTCGCGCCCGTGCTCCCTGTTGAACTCACGCTGGACGCGGCGGATGCGCCCCAGCTCCTCCACCAGATGAACAGGCAGCCGGATGGTCCGGGACTGGTCGGCGATGGACCGCGTGATGGCCTGCCGGATCCACCAGGTCGCGTACGTGGAGAACTTGAAGCCCTTGCGGTAGTCGAACTTCTCCACCGCGCGGACCAGACCCGCGTTGCCCTCCTGGATCAGGTCCAGCAGCG
>NZ_JBOHCV010000741.1:0-3026 GCF_050698815.1 Streptomyces sp. | reverse complement strand
GAGCTGGGCCTGCCCAAGACGAAGAAGACGAAGACGGGCTGGACGACGGACGCCGATGCTCTGGCGTGGCTCGCCGCCCAGACCGAGCACGAACTGCCGGTGCTGATGCTGCGTTACCGCGAGCAGCAGAAGCTGCGCACCACCGTCGAGGGCCTGATCAAGACCATCGCCGCCGACGGCCGTATCCACACCAGTTTCAGCCAGACCGTGGCCGCGACGGGCCGTCTGTCCTCCACCGACCCCAACTTGCAGAACGTGCCGGTCCGTACGGACGAGGGCCGCGCCATCCGCCGCGCCTTCCGTGTCGGCGAGGGCTACGAGACGCTGATGACCGCGGACTACAGCCAGATCGAACTGCGCGTGATGGCCCACCTGTCCGACGACGAGAAGCTCATCGAGGCCATCACCTCGGGCGAGGACCTGCACACCACCGTCGCCTCGCAGGTCTTCGCCGTCGGCGAGGACCGGGTCGACGCGGAGATGCGGCGCAAGATCAAGGCCATGTCCTACGGCCTGGCCTACGGCCTGTCCGCCTTCGGCCTCTCCCAGCAGCTGGGCATCACCCCGGACGAGGCCCGCAAGCTGATGGACAACTACTTCGAGCGGTTCGGCGGCGTGCGCGACTACCTCCGGCGCGTCGTGGACGAGGCCCGCGCCGTCGGCTACACCCAGACGATCATGGGCCGCCGGCGCTACCTCCCCGACCTGAACAGCGACAACCGCCAGCGTCGCGAAATGGCCGAGCGGATGGCGCTCAACGCCCCGATCCAGGGCACCGCGGCGGACATCGTCAAGGTCGCGATGCTGCGCGTGGACGAGGCGCTGCGTGCTGAGAAGCTCAACTCGCGGATGCTGCTTCAGGTGCACGACGAAATCGTGCTGGAGGTGGCCCCGGGCGAACGCAAGGCGGCCGAGGCGCTGGTGCGCCGTGAGATGGCCGGTGCGGCGGAGCTGCGGGCGCCGCTGGACGTCTCGGTGGGCGCGGGCGACGACTGGGAGTCCGCGGCGCACTGAGCCCGGATGTCCGGGCAGGCGGTCCGGGATGGGCGGTCGGGGCTCGGTGAGCCGGCTGTTCGGCCGGAAGCCGTTCCCATGCGGCGCAGACGCGGGCCGGGACTTGTCGTAGGGTCAGCTGTGTTGGGGTCCGCAGGGGAGAGGGACGGGTCGGACATGGCGCCGTATCGCGGCAGGCACGCAGCAGCCAAGCACACCGCCGAGGCCGAGCGGGGTCGCGTCGGCAGCGGCAAGCTCCGCAGAGGAGTGACCACTACGGCCATCGCAGCCGCGGCAATGGCCGCCCTCACCGCCTCACAGGCGCCGGGCGTCGAGCTGGGCAGCCCCGGCGGGGACGAGCCGGGCAAGGACCGTACGGACGCGGCGCAGCGCGACGACGCGCTCGGCGACGACTCCTACCACACCGAACTGCCGCCCCTCGAATCCCCGGCCCCGCCCCGCACTTCGCCGAACGGCCCCGGTGCGCACGGTTCGGAGTCCGGCATCCCGGCGACCGTGCTGGCCGCCTACAAGAAGGCGGAACGGGCCCTCGCGGGTGCCGACCGCGGCTGCGGACTGCGCTGGGAGATCCTCGCCGCCATCGGCAAGGTCGAGTCCGGCCAGGCGCGCGGCGGCGCCGTCGACAAGGAGGGTGCCACCCTCAAGCCGATCCTCGGGCCGGTGCTGAACGGGTCGGGCTTCGCCCACATCTCCGACACCGACGGCGGGCAGTTCGACGGTGACGCGAGGTTCGACCGTGCGGTCGGCCCCATGCAGTTCATACCCTCGACCTGGTCGCGATGGGGCACCGACGGCAACAGCGACGGCCGCCGTGACCCGAACAACATCTACGACGCGGCACTCTCCGCCGGTAAGTACCTGTGCGCGGGCGAGCGGGAGTTGACCGTCAAGGCGGACCTGGACCGCGCGATCCTCAGCTACAACCACTCGCGGGCCTACCTGCGGACCGTGCTCGCCTGGTACGAGTTCTACCGCAAGGGCACCCACCAGGTTCCGGACGGCGCGGGTCCGCTCCCCACCTCTCCCGGCGCCGGCGGCGATTCGGCCAAGCCGGGCAACGGCAAGGGCTCGCCCGGTGGCAACTCCGGTCCTCACAAGCCCGGGAAGGGCGTCGGCAACGGCAACCCCAACGGCGGTGGCAATGAGGGCGGCGGACACGAGTCGCCCAGCCCGACACCCACCACTCCGACCGCGGTGAAGCCGGTCAGCAAGAGCAGCATGTCGGCTCCCATGGGCGAGAAGTACACCACCGCGCCTCAGGTGCGGGTCACCGACAAGGCCGGCAGGACGGTCAAGGGCGTAAGCGTGCGTTACGACGTCCTCGGCACGAGCGGACCCCGATTCGTCGGCCTGCTTTCACCGGCCACCGCCACCGCCACCACCAACTCCAAGGGCATCGCCACCGCCCCCGCCCTCAGCGCGGGCGCCCGGGCCGGCACCTTCACCATCCGAGCCACGGTCGTCGGACGGGACGTGCCTCCTGCGAATTTCAAGGCCACCGTCACCCCGGCGGCGAACGGACTGACGCGGACCTCCCTGGACTCCCTGACAGCCACGACGAATGCGCACTTCGCCAAGGCGGTGGAGGTCAAGGCAACCTTCCATGGCAAACCTGTCGCGAACCTGCCGCTCACCGCCACCATGATCACCGACGACGCCGAGCCCGTCGAGAACGACAAGGGTCCCTACTTCAAGGACGACGACGAGCCCGTGCGTACCCTCACCGCTCTCAAGACGGGCAAGGACGGTCTGCTCACGCTCCCGGACATCTACACCGACGGCCAAGCCGACACCTTCACTCTCCGTCTCACCACGCGTGAGGGCACCACGCTCGACATCGAGCTGACGGTCACCGCGGAGTAGCCGGACGGGCGGCTAGGCCCCGGGCGCCTCCTCGCGCTCGCACACGAAGATCGCCGTGCCCGGGATCAGCCCTCCGCGCAGCGGTGACCAGCCGCCCCACTCCTGCCGGTTCCAGTCGGGCCACTCCGGCTCGACCACGTCCAGCAGCC
>NZ_JBOHCV010000740.1:0-16127 GCF_050698815.1 Streptomyces sp. | reverse complement strand
GTAGTGCCGGAAGCCGCCCGCCCCGAGGTGAAGATCAGGCCCCGACGGTGTTGCCGATGTTCTGGTCACCGAAGACGACGTTGTTGTTGTTCGCCGTGAAGTTGTGGCTGAAGAAGTCGTTGAAGCTGTCGTTGATCTTCTTCTTCTTCACCACGGTCACCTTGGTGGTGGGCTCGGCGTGCTTCCCACAGGCCTGCGACGACGCTGCGCCCGCGAAGACCATGCCAATGGCCGCGATGCCGACGAGGGCGGGACGGATGACAGATCGCATGAGAGATCCTTTTCTCGGAGTTCTGGCCTGACCAAATATGCCCATGAAAGGGTCTATATGCAGAGAGACACGCTTATGACAGGAAGTAACACCTCTTTAGGCGTAACAGCCCTCATCTCGCCGTGGGCGGGCGGCGCATACAGTCGACTGAATCCTGTCTGTTCTCTGGCCATCGGCACCCGTGCTGCCTAGGGTTCCGACCCATGACGCTTGGGTTTCTCGACCGGTCCCGCACGCTCGCCCCGGCGGGCTGGAGCCGGTGGCTGGTACCGCCTGCCGCCTTGTCGGTGCATCTCTCGATCGGCCAGGCATACGCGTGGAGCGTCTTCAAACCGCCCCTGGAATCCGCCCTCGGTCTTTCCGGCACCGCGAGCGCGCTGCCCTTCCAGCTCGGCATCGTGATGCTCGGTCTGTCCGCGGCGTTCGGCGGCACGCTCGTGGAGCGGAACGGCCCGCGCTGGGCTATGTCGGTCTCGCTGTTCTGTTTCTGCTCCGGTTTCCTGCTCGCCGCGCTGGGCGCCGCCACCGAGCAGTACTGGCTGGTGGTGTTCGGCTACGGCTTCGTCGGCGGGATCGGCCTCGGCATCGGCTACATCTCACCCGTCTCCACACTGATCAAGTGGTTCCCGGACCGGCCCGGCATGGCGACCGGCATCGCGATCATGGGCTTCGGCGGCGGTGCGCTGATCGCCTCACCGTGGTCGGCGCAGATGCTCGAGAGCTTCGGCGACGACAGCGGCGGCATCGCCGCGGCCTTCCTGGTGCACGGGCTGGTCTACGCGGTCTTCATGTCGCTGGGAGTGCTGCTGGTACGGGTACCGCCCGCGGGCTGGCGCCCGCCCGGCGGTGCGGCACCGCAGGAGGAGAAGCGCGCCCTGGTCACCACGGCGCAGGTCTCGGCACGCAACGCCGTGCGCACCCCGCAGTTCTGGTGCCTGTGGGTGGTGCTGACCATGAACGTGACCGCGGGCATCGCTATCCTGGAGAAGGCGGCGCCCATGATCGGCGACTTCTTCGCCGACACCAGTGCCCCCGTCACCGCCTCCGCCGCCGCGGGATTCGTCGCCCTGCTCTCGCTCGCCAACATGACCGGACGCTTCCTGTGGTCCGCCACCTCCGACGTCATCGGCCGCAAGAACATGTACCGCGTCTATCTCGGCGTCGGAGCGCTGATGTACCTGGCCATCGTGCTGCTCGGCGACTCCTCCAAGCCGCTGTTCATCGTGTGCGCGCTGGTCATCCTCTCCTTCTACGGCGGCGGCTTCGCGACCGTGCCGGCGTATCTCAAGGACCTGTTCGGCACGTACGAGGTGGGGGCCATCCACGGGCGGCTGCTCACCGCGTGGTCCCTCGCCGGGGTGCTCGGTCCGCTCATCGTCAACTGGGTCGCCGACTCCCAGGAGCAGGCGGGCCGTTCGGGGCCCGGACTCTACGGACTCTCCCTCTCCATCATGATCGGGCTGCTGGCGGTCGGCTTCATCGCCAACGAGCTGATCCGGCCCGTACACCCCAGGCACCACGAACCCCCGGCCACGAGCGGACAACAGGACGACGCGAAGCGCGAGGAGGCGACGGAGCGATGACGAGCGGCGACGACAGCACACCCGACGGCGGCGAAGCCGCGGCAGGCACATCGCGGATGCCGCTGAGCGCCCTGGCCTGGCTCTGGGTCGGGCTGCCGATGGCCTACGGGATCTACGAACTGACCCAGAAGGCCGCCCAGCTCTTCACCGGCTGACGTGGCCGCCGCACACCCCTTGCTCGCAGGTAAGTGTATACAATATTCTGTCGACTATTCATCCTTGCAACAGAGCTGTCATCCCACGCTCGGTCCCCTCAACCGAACGGAGAGCGGATATGAAGGTCGCAGTGGTCGGCGCCGGTGCGATCGGCGCCTATGTCGGAGCGGCGCTGCATCGCGCGGGCGCCGACGTACATCTCATCGCCCGCGGGCCGCACCTGGCAGCCATGCGGCAGCACGGTGTCCAGGTGCTCAGCCCGCGCGGTGACTTCACAGCACCGGTGCACGCCACCGACGATCCGGCCGCCGTCGGGCCCGTCGACTACGTGTTCCTGGGGCTGAAGGCCAACTCCTATGCGGCGTGCGGGCCGCTGGTGCACCCCCTGCTCAAGGACAGCACGGCCATCGTCGCGGCCCAGAACGGCATCCCCTGGTGGTACTTCCACGGCCTTGCCGGTCCGTATGAGGGCCACCGCATCCAGAGCGTCGACCCGGACGGTGCCGTCAGCGCGGTGCTGCCGCCCGAACGCGCCATCGGCTGCGTCGTCTACGCGGCGACTCAGCTCGAATCCCCCGGCGTCGTACGGCACATGGAAGGCACCCGCTTCTCCATCGGCGAGCCGGACTCCACCGAGTCAGCGCGCTGCGGGGAGTTCAGCGAGGCCATGCGGGCGGGCGGTCTGAAGTGCCCCGTCGAGGCGGACCTGCGCAACGACATCTGGATCAAACTGCTCGGCAACATCGCGTTCAACCCGCTCAGCGCGCTCTCGCGCGCGACCATGGCGCAGATCTGTCACCACCAGGACACCAGGGCGCTGGTGGCGACGATGATGCGCGAGACCCTCGCGGTGGCCGCGGCCGTCGGCTGCCGCCCGGAGATGTCCGTCGAACGGCGACTGGCCGGGGCCGAACGCGTCGGCGACCACAAGACCTCCACCCTCCAGGACCTGGAGAGCGGCAAGCCGATGGAGCTGGACGTGCTCCTCGCCGCCGTGGTCGAACTCGCCGCGCTGACCGGCACACCCGTGCCGAAGCTCTGCGCCATCCACGCCGTCACCGACCTGCTGGCACAGACCCTGCTGGCACAGAACCTGAGGAGCGCCGCATGAAGCAACGCGACCGCGGGAAACCGCCGTCGGCGCAGTACCCGCGACTGACGCACCCGATGGTGCGGGACGAGAAGGGCGGGCCGCTGCGCAGGGCGAGCTGGGACGAGGCGCTGGACCGGGCGACGGAAGGGTTCCGCCGGATACGTGCGGAGCACGGCGCGGACGCCTTCGGCATGTTCTCCTGCGCGCGGGCGACGAACGAGATGAACTACGTCGCGCAGAAGTTCACCCGCGTGATCATGGGCACCCACAACGTCGACTCGTGCAACCGCACCTGTCACGCCCCCAGCGTCGCCGGTCTCTCCGCCGCCCTCGGCTCCGGCGGCGGCACCTCCTCCTACGAAGAGGTCGAGTCGACGGACCTGATCGTGATGTGGGGATCCAACGCCCGCTTCGCCCACCCCATCTTCTTCCAGCACGTGCTGCGGGGTATCCGCAACGGTGCCCGGATGTACGCCGTCGACCCGCGCCGCACCTCTACGGCCGAGTGGGCGGAGAGCTGGCTGGGCCTCAACGTCGGCACGGACATTCCGCTCGCCCACGCCATCGGCCGCGAGATCATCCACTCCGGGCTCGCCAACATGGCGTTCATCGAGCGGGCCACGTCCGGCTTCGACCAGTACGCGGCCGAGGTCGAACCCTGGACGCCGAGCGTGGCGGAGGAGGTGACCGGCGTCCCGGCGGCGGCGATCCGCGACCTCGCACACGCCTACGCCACCGCCGAACGGGCCCAGCTGTGCTGGACGCTGGGCATCACCGAGCACCACAACGGCACCGACAACGTGCGCGCCCTGATCAACCTCTCGCTGCTCACCGGGCACGTGGGCCGGTACGGTTCCGGCCTGCAGCCGCTGCGCGGCCAGAACAACGTGCAGGGCGGCGGCGACATGGGCGCCATCCCGAACCGGCTGCCGGGCTTCCAGGACGTCCTCGACCCGGAGACCCGGTCGAAGTTCGAGGCCGCCTGGGAGACCCCTCTCCAGCCGCGGCACGGGCGCAATCTCACCGAGATGTTCGAGGCCATGGAGTCGGGCGAGCTGCGCGCGGTCTACTGCATCGGGGAGAACCCGGCACAGTCGGAGGCCGACAGCGGCCAGGCCGTGGAGCGGATGCAGGCGCTGGACCATCTGGTGGTGCAGGACATCTTCCTGACCAAGACGGCCGAACTCGCCGATGTGGTCCTGCCCGCCACCGCCTCCTGGTGCGAGACGGACGGCACCACCACCAACAGCGAGCGGCGCGTACAGCGCGTGCGCAAGGCGGTCTCGGCGCCGGGCGAGGCCCGCGACGACATCGAGATCCTCTGTGAGATGGCGGCGCGGCTCGGGCACGACTGGAAGTTCGCGGACGCTCAGGCGGTCTGGGACGAGTTGCGCGCGATCTCACCGGATCACTTCGGGATGACGTACGACCGGCTCGCGGAGCACCAGGGCATCCAGTGGCCCTGCCCGAGCACCGAGCGGATCGAGCCGAGCTATCTGCACGGCCGGCTGTGGGAGAGCGATCCGGCACGGCGCGGCAAGCCCGCCGCCTTCGGCATCGTGCGGCACGACCCGCCGGTCGACCTCACCGACGAGGAGTACCCGCTGCGGCTGACGACAGGCCGCCGCCTGGACTCGTACAACACCGGTGTGCAGAGCGGCAGTTTCGCCTCGCCGCTGCGCCGCGGCGAGTACGTGGAGCTGTGCCCGGAGGACGCGGAGCACTACGGAGTGGCGGAGGAGGAGGAAGTGCGGGTGACCTCGCGGCGCGGCTCGGTGCTGGCGCCGGTGGCCATCGACAACGGGCTTCGGCCGGGGCTGGCCTTCATGACGATGCACTTCCCGGACGAGGTCGACACCAACCAGCTGACCATCGAGGCCAACTGCCCCATCGCCGGGACCGCCGAGTTCAAGGCGTCGGCGATACGGATCGAGAAGCTGCCGGTGGCGGCGGCCGTGAGGAGCTGAGAGCTGCATGGACCTGCGCTTCGGTGACAGCAAGCCGACGGACGAGGAGAAGGCGGCCGTCGATGATCTGCTCGGGCCGCCCGCCAGCGCCTGGGAGGGTGCCGACGACCGCAGTACCGCCGACCTGCGCTGGGCCACCGGCGGCCGGGACGCGCGCGAGCGGCGCGACCTGCTGTTGCCGGGGCTGCACGCGGTCAACGACCGGGTGGGCTGGATCAGCGAGGGAGCGCTGGCCTACCTGTGCCGCAGGCTGACGGTGCCGCCGGCGGAGGCGTACGGGGTCGCGACGTTCTACGCGATGTTCTCGATGCGTCCGCGCCCCTCCACGGTTGTGCACGTGTGCACCGACCTCGCCTGCGCGGCGGCACCCGGCGCGGGCGAACTCCAGGCGGATGTGGAAAGCCGCCTGGGTCCGGCCGGTGAGGCCCGTGACGGCGCGGTATGGCAGGCCAGCCCCTGCCTGGGGCTGTGCGAGCGCGCTCCCGCGGCGCTGGCGATACGGGCCGGTACGGGCTGCCCGGCGAAGGCGGACGCCGCCCCGGCTGCGGACGATGGGGGCAGCGGGGACGGCCGGTCGCCCGCGTACGCCACCGCCGTCGTCGCCCCCGCCACGGCGGAGGGCGTCGCGGCGGCGGCGCGGGCACCACAGAGTGCGCCGGCCGAACCCGACGCGGGCCTCGCCGTGCCGCAGGCGGGGGACCCCGCACTCAAGCTGCTGTCCCGGATCGGCGTCGTCGACCCCGCGTCACTCGACGACTACCGCGCGCACGGCGGATACCGCGCCCTGCGCCGCGCGTTCGCGCTCGGCCCGGCCGGGGTGCTCCGCGAGGTGACCGACTCCGGACTGCTGGGGCGCGGCGGCGCCGCATTCCCCACGGGCCGCAAGTGGCAGGCCACCGCGGCACAGCCCGACCAGCCGCACTACGTGGTCTGCAACGCGGACGAGAGCGAGCCGGGCACCTTCAAGGACCGGGTGCTGATGGAGGGCGACCCGTACGCGCTCATCGAGTCGATGACCATCGCGGGTTATGCGACCGGAGCCCACCTCGGCTACATCTATCTGCGCGGTGAATACCCGCGCGCACTACGGCGGTTGGAGCACGCCATCGAGCAGGCGCGGGCACGCGGACTGCTCGGAAGCGACGTGCTGGGCCATGGCTACGCCTTCGACCTGGAGATCCGGCGCGGCGCGGGCGCGTACATCTGCGGCGAGGAGACCGCCCTCTTCAACTCTCTCGAGGGCTACCGCGGCGAGCCACGCTCCAAGCCGCCGTTCCCGGTGGAGAAGGGCTTGTTCGGCAAGCCGACCGCCGCCAACAACGTCGAGACGCTGGTCAACGTGCTGCCGATCCTGGAGATGGGCGCCGAGGCGTACGCCGCCATCGGCACCGGCGACTCCACCGGGCCGAAGCTCTTCTGCGTCTCCGGCAGCGTCGAGCGGCCCGGCATCTACGAACTGCCCTTCGGGGCCACGCTCGGTGAGCTCCTCAGCCTCGCCGAGGTACGGGAGGGACTGCGCGCGGTCCTGCTCGGCGGCGCCGCCGGCGGCTTCGTACGCCCCGACGAGCTCGACATCCCGCTCACCTTCGAGGGCACCAAGGCGGCGGGGACGACGCTCGGCTCGGGCGTGGTGCTCGCGCTGGACACGACCGTGCCGCTGCCGAAGATCCTGCTGCGCATCGCGGAGTTCTTCCGCGACGAGTCCTGCGGGCAGTGCGTGCCGTGCCGGGTCGGCACGGTGCGCCAGGAGGAGGCGCTGCACCGCATCGCCGAGCGCACCGGGGCGGCGGCCGCTGATGACATCGCGCTGCTCCGCGAGGTGGGTGAGGCGATGCGCGACGCCTCGATCTGCGGTCTGGGCCAGACCGCGTGGAACGCCGTGGAGTCCGCCATCGACCGACTGGGAGCCTACGCATGACCGCCGTACCGCTCGATCCCCCGCGCCGTCTCGTGGAGTTCACCCTCGACGGCGAGCCCACCCGGATCTCCGAGGGCGCCACGATCCTGGACGCCTGCCGCAAGGCGGGCAAGGACGTACCGACGCTCTGCGAGGGCGACACCCTCACTCCCAAGAACGCCTGCCGCGTCTGTGTGGTGGAGGTCGAGGGCGCCCGCACGCTCGCGCCCGCCTGCTCGCGCCGCGCCGAGCCGGGCATGACCGTACGCACGGACACCGAGCGCGCCCGGCACAGCCGCAAGATCGTCCTTGAGCTGCTCGCCTCCTCCGTCGACCTGTCCACCACGCCGAGGGTCGCCGAGTGGATCAAGGAGTACGGCGCCAAGCCCGACCGGTTCGGCCCGGACGCCGCCACCGTCAACGAGGAACCGAGGATCGACAACGACCTCTATGTCCGCGACCTCGACAAGTGCATCCTGTGTTACAAGTGCGTGGACGCGTGCGGCGAGCAGTGGCAGAACACCTTCGCCATCTCTGTCGCGGGCCGGGGCTTCGACTCCCGTATCGCCGTCGAGCACGACGGCCCGCTCACCGAGTCCGCCTGTGTCTACTGCGGCAACTGCATCGAGGTGTGCCCGACGGGCGCCCTCAGCTTCAAGTCGGAGTTCGACATGCGGGAGGCCGGGACCTGGGACGAGGAGCGGCAGACGGAGACGACGACGGTGTGCGCGTACTGCGGTGTGGGCTGCAACCTGACCCTGCACGTGCAGGACAATGAGATCGTCAAGGTCAGCTCGCCGCACGACAACCCGGTCACGCACGGGAATCTGTGCATCAAGGGCCGTTTCGGCTACCAGCATGTGAACGAGCGGGCCGGCGGCTGACGCGGCCGGCCGGCGGACCGGTACGGGACGGAAGGGGAGTGATCGCATGGGACGGGTCACCGAGCGGCGGCGGGTCATCCGCATCCGGGACGGTGTGGTCAGCGCGCGCCCGGACACCCTCGTCGCCGAGGAACCTCTGGAGATCCGGCTGAACGGCAAGCCGCTCGCCATCACCATGCGTACCCCCGGCGACGACTTCGCGCTCGCGGCGGGCTTCCTCGTCAGCGAGGGGGTGCTCGGCGCCGCGGAGGAGCTGGCGAACATCGTCTACTGCGCGGGGGCCACGGACGAGGGCTCCAACACCTACAACATCGTGGACGTCCGGCTCTCCCCCGGCGTCCCGGTCCCCGACATCGCGCTGGAGCGCAACGTCTACACCACCTCCTCGTGCGGTCTGTGCGGCAAGGCCAGCCTCGAGGCCGTACGGACGACCGCGCGCTGGGCCGTCGAGGATCCGGTCGACGGCCCCATCCGGCTCGAACCCGCCGTGCTCTCCTGCCTCCCCGACCGGCTGCGGGCGGCGCAGCGGGTCTTCGAGCGGACCGGCGGCCTGCACGCCGCCGCGTTGTTCACCCCGGGCGGCGAGCTGCTGGACGTACGGGAGGACGTGGGCCGCCACAACGCCGTCGACAAGCTCGTCGGGCGGGCCCTGCAGCAGGGCACGCTGCCGCTGCGCGATTCGGTGCTCATGGTGTCGGGGCGTGCCTCCTTCGAGCTGGCGCAGAAGGCGGTGATGGCGGGAATCCCGGTGCTGGCCGCCGTCTCGGCGCCGTCCTCGCTGGCAGTCGACCTGGCCGCGGAGACCGGCCTGACCCTGGTCGGCTTTCTGCGCGGCTCTTCGATGAACGTGTACGCGGGTGAGCACCGGCTCGCTCTGCGTACCACGGCAGGCGGCCGGGCCTGAGGGGCCGCCTGCCGCACGGAACGGGGCCCGGTCGGCGGGAGGCGCCCCCTGCGCCGGCCGGGCCCTTCGCGCGCCCGTTCTAAGGGGTGCGGGCGAGGGCGGCGCCCTCCGGGGTGCCGGTGCTGTCCGGGGTGCCGGTGGACGTAGCGGCGCCGTGGCCGGTCCCCCGCACCTGCGACGCCCGGCCCGCCCAGCGCCGGGCCAGAAAGGCGCAGACGATCAGCTGCAGCTGGTGGAAGAGCATCAGCGGCAGCACCGCGAGGCTCGCCTGGGCCCCGAACAGGACGCTGGCCATGGGCAGTCCGGCGGCGAGCGACTTGTTGGAGCCCGCGAAGGTGATGACGACGCGGTCCGCCCGCACGAAGCCGAGCCTGCCCGACCCGTACCAGGCGAGCGCCATCATCAGCGCCAGCAGCAGCGTCCCCACGCCCAGCACTCCGAGCAGCCGCAGGGCCGTGACCTGTCCCCAGACGCCCTCGCTCACACCGCGGCTGAAGGCCGAGTAGACGACGAGCAGGATCGATCCGCGGTCGACGACGCCGAGAATTCGGCGGTGCCGGGTCAGGAAGCCGCCGATCCAGCGGCGCAGCAGCTGTCCGGCGAGGAAGGGCCCGAGCAGCTGGCTGACGATGCCGAGCAGCCCGTCGGCGCTCAGCGCGGCGGGACCGCCGATCAGCCAGGCCACCAGCAGCGGTGTGGCGAGCATCCCGAGCAGGCTGGAGTAGGTGCCGGCGCAGATGGCGGCGGAGACGTTTCCGCGGGCGATGGAGGTGAAGGCGACCGAGGACTGGATGGTGGAGGGAACCAGGCAGAGAAAGAGCAGTCCCGACTGGAGTTCGGGCGTGAGCACGTACGGCACCAGCCCGTGAGTGGCGAGCCCGAGCAGCGGGAAGGCGGCGAACGTACAGCACACCACCGCCAGCTGGAGCCGCCAGTGGCGCAGCCCGCCCACCGCCTCCCCCGGGGAGAGCCGGGCACCGTAGAGGAAGAAGATCAGGCCGACGGCGGCCTTCGTGCCCCAGCCGAGTCCGGTGGCCACACCGTCGCTCGCGGGCAGCAGCGCGGCGAGCGCGACCGTACCGAGGAGCAGGGCGATGTAGGGATCGACCAGTCGTGCCAGGCGGTGCATGAGCTTTCCTCGGTACAGTGATGAACGGTCTTCCCGGCCATTGTCTCCTGTGCCTCCCTGCCGCGATCACTCGGGGAGGTTCGGTGCAGAAAGCCCGTACGACGTGCAACAACCTGGTGCCGGGAATCCGGTGTGCCCCCAATTTACCGACTGGTCGGGACGGACGCCTCTCCCCCTCTCCCTCCCTTTCGGATACGGTCGTTCACGCTGGCCGTACAGCTGCGCCCTGCACGTCGAGGAGCCGAACCATTGCGCGAGTTCACCGTCCCGGCCTTGGCGTCAACGCCCCAGGTTGGGGGACTTGCCGACGCCGTTTTCGACCTGGCCACCGAGGATCCCGGCCGGGTCGCCCTGGCACGTAAGGACGCCTCCGGCGAGTGGCAGGACGTCACCGCCGCCCAGTTCCGCGACCAGGTGATGGCCATGGCCAAGGGGCTGCTGGCCGAAGGCGTCCGGTTCGGTGACCGCGTCGCGATCATGTCCCGTACGCGGTACGAGTGGACGCTGCTCGACTTCGCGCTGTGGACCATCGGCGCCCACGTCGTGCCCATCTACCCCACGTCCTCGGCCGAACAGGTCAGCTGGATGATGCACGACGCGGAGGTCTCGGCGGCCATCGTCGAGCACGAGGACCACTCGATGACCATCGGTTCCGTGATCGACCGGCTGCCGAAGCTGCGGAGGCTGTGGCAGCTCGACGCCCAGGCCGAGAAGGAACTGATGGCCGCCGGCGAACACCTCGACGACGACGTGGTGCACCGGCACCGGCTCGCGATCACCCCCGACTCCACGGCCACCATCATCTACACCTCGGGCACCACGGGCCGCCCCAAAGGCTGCGTGATCACCCACGCGAACTGCATGACCGACGCCGACAACCTCGCCGCCCGGTACCGCCCCGTCTTCAGTTCGAAGCCGAGCGAGGCCCCCTCCCTGCTGCTCTTCCTGCCGCTCGCCCACGTCTTCGGGCGGATGGTGCAAATCGTGTGCATCCGCCACAAGGTGAAGCTGGGCCATCAGCCCGTCATGGCGGCCGAGGCGCTCCTCCCCGACCTGGCGACGTTCAGGCCCACCTTCATGCTGGCCGTACCGTACCTGTTCGAGAAGATCTTCCAGGCGTCGCGCCGCAAGGCCGAACTGGAGGGCAAGCTCGGCCCGTTCGAGAAGGCCGTCGAGGTGGCGGTGCGGTACGCCGAGGCGGTGGAGCAGAAGGCCTTCCGCACCGGCCCCGGTCCGAGCCCGTCGCTGCGGCTGCAGCATCAGGTCTTCGACGCGCTGGTCTACAGCAAGATGCGCGCGGCCATGGGCGGCCGCTGCCGGGGCGCCATCTCGGGCGGCTCCGCGATGGAGCGGCGGCTCGGGCTGTTCTTCGACGGCGTGGGCATGCGGATCTACGAGGGCTACGGGCTGACCGAGACCAGCGCGGGGGCCGTCGTCAACCCGCCCGAGCGCACCCGGTTCGGCACCGTCGGCCACCCCCTGCCGGGCACGACGGTCCAGATCCGCGACGACGGCGAGGTCTGGCTCTACGGCGACCAGATCTTCCAGGGCTACCTCAACAATCCCCAGGGCACCGCCGAAGCCCTGCACGACGGCTGGCTGGCCACCGGCGACCTCGGCGCGCTGGATGAGGAGGGCTACCTCACCATCACCGGCCGGAAGAAGGAGATCCTGGTCACCTCCGGCGGCAAGAGCGTCTCCCCGCAGGTGCTGGAGGAGCGGGTACGGGCACACCCGCTGGTCGCCCAGTGCATCGTGGTCGGCAACGACCGCCCGTACATCTCGGCCCTGGTCACCCTCGACCCGGACGCCGTCTCGCACTGGCTGCTGATGCGCGAGAAGCCGGATCTGCCGGCCACGGAGCTGGTCCGCGACCCGGATCTGGAGACCGAGGTGCGGCGCGCGGTGGTGGCCGCCAACACCCAGGTCTCGCAGGCGGAGTCGATCCGCACCTTCCGGATACTGGCCGCGCAGTTCACCGAGGAGGCCGGGTTCGTGACCCCGTCGCTGAAGCTGAAGCGCCAGGCGGTCGAGAACGCGTACGCGACCGAGATCGAGGCGCTCTACCACAGGTGACCTCTGCGGGAATGCGTGTGCGTCGTTGATCGTTGACCCGCAAGGAAGCACAACCGTCCATCGATACGTGAGGACCGATCGCACGTGAGCAACGTTCCCACCATCACCCTCAACAACGGCGGCGTCATGCCGCAGCTGGGCTTCGGTGTCTGGCAGGTGCCCGACGACGAGGCGGAGAGCGCCGTGGGCACCGCGCTGGAGACGGGATACCGCAGCATCGACACCGCTGCCATCTACGAGAACGAGACCGGCACCGGCAAGGGCATCGCCTCCTCCGGCGTGCCCCGCGAAGAGCTCTTCGTCACCACCAAGCTGTGGAACAGCGAGCAGGGTCACGACTCCACGCTGCGGGCCTTCGACGCCTCCCTCGGCCGGCTGGGCCTGGACTACGTGGATCTGTATCTCATCCACTGGCCGCTGCCGAAGGTCGACAAGTACGTCGAGACCTGGAAGGCGTTCGAGCAGATCCTCGGCAGCGGGCGCGCGAAGGCCATCGGGGTGTCCAACTTCCAGCCCGTACACATCCAGCGGCTGATCGACGAGACCGGCACCGTGCCGGCCCTCAACCAGATCGAGCTGCACCCGCACCTGCAGCAGGGCGTCCCCCGCGCGTTCCACGCGGACCACGGCATCGCCACCGAGGCGTGGTCGCCGCTCGGCCAGGGCAAGGAGCTGCTGCAGGAGCCGAAGCTGGCGGCCATCGCGGACAAGTACGGCAAGACGCCGGCCCAGGTCGTGCTGCGCTGGCATCTGCAGACCGGCAACGTGGTGATTCCCAAGTCCGCCACCCCGGCCCGGATCAAGGAGAACTTCGACGTCTTCGGCTTCGAACTGGATGCCGGGGACCTGGACGTGATCGCCGGGCTCAACACCGACACCCGGCTGGGCCCCGACCCGGACACCATGAACTGGGTCGGCTGAACCGGCAGGACCGCACAGTGACCGAAGACGCCGCCGTCCGCCCCCGCCGGGCGGCGGCGTCCGCCGTGCGGAAGTACGGGAACGGACCAATCCGCCCGGCTCCCGGCCACGAAGCATTCGTGACAACAGCTTCCCGGGAGGCATCAATGGGCCCTGTCAGACCGCGCGACCGCGCGCCCTTCGCCGCCGTCGCGGCCCGTGGAGGTGCGTCGGCGTGAGGGAAGCCGTGCACATCGCCGGCACCGGAGGCGGTGCGGGGCCGGACCTGTCGGAGCTGCTGGGTCGGGTGGCACGCGGGGACCAGGACGCGTTCGCCGCCGTCTACGACCAGATCTGCGGCCCGGTGCTCGGGCTGGTGCGCAGCGTGCTGCGCGATCCCGCGCAGTCCGAGGAGGTCGCCCAGGAGGTCCTGGTGGAGGTGTGGCGGTCCGCCGCGCGCTTCCAGCCGGACAAGGGCAGCGCGATGTCGTGGGTGATGACCTTCGCCCACCGGCGTGCGGTGGACCGGGTGCGTTCCGCGCAGGCCTCGACCGACCGCGAGCACCGGGCGGCACTCCTGGACCACACCCCCGCGTTCGACGAGGTCACCGAGCAGGTGGAGGCCCGGCTGGAGCACGAGCAGGTACGCCGTTGTCTGCGTACACTCACCGAACTCCAGCGCCAGTCCGTGACGTTGGCCTACTACCGCGGCCTGACCTACCGGGAAGTGGCCGAACTGCTGGCACAGCCGCTCGGCACGGTGAAGACCCGGCTGCGGGACGGCCTGATCCGACTGCGTGACTGTCTGGGGGTGACGGCGTGACCGGCGCCGAACTGCACACGCTGACCGGCGCGTACGCCGTGCACGCGCTGTCGGAACCCGAGCGCGAGGAATTCGAACGGCATCTGACCGCGTGCGCCTCCTGCGCACAGGAGGTACGGGAGCTGACGGCCACCGCTGAGCGGCTGGGCCGGGCGGCGACGGCGACACCGCCACCCGAGCTGCGGGAGCGGGTGCTGCGGCAGATCACGACGGTCCGGCAGGAGCCGCCGAAGCTGAAGGGGGTGACGCCCCCGGGCGGCGGCGGTGCCGGCCGGCGGGCGCGTGCGCTGCCACGCTTCGCGCTGGCGGCCTGTCTGACCGCGGCGGCGGCGTTCGGCGGTGTCGCGGTGTGGCAGTACGAGTCGGCGCAGGACGCCCGTGAACAGGCCGCACAGTCGCGGCAGCAGTCGGCCGAAGTGGCGAGAGTGCTGGCCGCGCCGGACGCGAAGACGACCCGCGGCGCCGACCTGCCGGGCGGCGCGACGGGCACCGTCGTCGTCTCCCGCGAGCAGGACCGGGCGGCCTTCCTGGCCGCCGGGATGGACGCGCCGCCCAGCGGCAAGGTCTACCAGCTGTGGTTCGCGGACGGGGACACGATGCGTTCGGCCGGGCTGATGGAGAAGACCTCCGGTGACAGTGACGCCGTACTGATGGAGGGCGACGTCGGCCGGGCATCGGCGATGGGCATCACCGTGGAGCCTGCGGGTGGTTCACAGCAGCCCACGTCCGAGCCGCTGGCGCTGATGCGGCTGCCGAAGGCGTAACGACCTGGTGTCGCGATGGAGAGTGGATCAGCGAGCTGGGGGCACTCCCCCTGGGCCTGCGGCCCGGGGGAGCAGCCAGTGGGCGAGACGGAGTGGCAGGGCGTCGGGAGCCCGCTCGCTATCGCGCACCAGGTCGTAAGGGCCCGCCCGGCGGCCCGCGACGGCGCCCCTCCTTCACCCACGGTCGCCGTCCTCCCCGTCACCGCGGCGGCAACGGGAAGAAGCCGCTGGTACGGGCCGCGTACTCGGCATAGCCGGGTCGGTCCGCCATGTGCGCCTCCAGCAGCCGCTTGCCGCTGCCCTTGGTCAGCAGCAGGCTCATCACCACCGGTGAGACCAGCGTCAGCGCCGCCACCGCCCAGTCGCCGCAGGCCAGCAGGTACAGGCCCCACCACACCAGGAAGTCACCGAAGTAGTTGGGATGCCGGGTCAGGCTCCACAGGCCACGGTCCATGATCTGGCCCCGGTGAGCGGGATCGGCCTTGAAGCGGGCGAGCTGGGCGTCGCCGACGGCCTCGAAGTACATGCCCGTCAGCCACGCCACCACCCCGATGGCCACCAGGGCCCGCTGATGATCCGGCATCGCCCCGGGCAGGTACTGCGCGGCCTGTACGGGCAGCGAGACCAGCCACACCAGGGCGCCCTGCAACAGGTAGACCGTGCGCAGCGCGTACAGCCGCGGGTTGCCGGGAGCCTTCGCCAGCAGGCGCGCGTAGCGCGGATCCTCGCCGTGGCCACGGCCGCGCAGCGCGATGTGCCCGGCCAGCCGCAGCCCCCACACCACCGTCAGCACCGTCACGATCAGCCGGCGCCCGTCGTGGCCGTGCTCGGCCGACAGCAGGAAAGAGGCCACGGCCACCGCGGCGAAGCCCAGCCCCCATGCCACGTCGACGATCCGGTGCACGCCCTTGACCAGGGCGACGGCGAAGGTGACCAGCATGACGGCGAGGGCGACGGCCGCGCACACCGCGAGATTCAGCCCGAAGGCGCCCCAGGGGAAGGCGCTCACCGGTCCCCGCCGGCCATTCCGCTGCCGCCCGCCGCGTCGGTCCGTACCGCCAGGATCTGGTCCACACCCATCCTCCGCTCCTCGAAGGCGAGCATGCCGCCCACCAAGTAGAGCCGCCACACGCGAGCCGCTTCCTCGCCGACCATCGCCACCACGTCGGACCAGCGTTCCTCCAGGGTGCGGTGCCAGGCGGCGATGGTACGGACGTAGTCCTCGCGCAGCGACTCCACCGCGCGGACCTCCAGCCCGGCGCCCTCCAGCAGCGAGACGGTTTCGCCGAGGGGACGCATGTGCATGTCCGGGGCGATGTAGGTCTCGATGAAGGCGCCGCCGCCGGGGGCGCTGTGGCCGCGAGACATCTGCTGGACCAGCAGCCGCCCCCGGGGACGGAGCAGGGTGTGCAGGGAGGCTGCGAACGCCGGGTACTCGGCGTCCCCGACGTGTTCGCCCATCTCGATGGTGCAGACGGCGTCGTAGGAGCCGGGTTCGATGTCGCGGTAGTCGCGCAGCTGCACGTCGACCAGCTCCTCCAGGCCCTCTTCGCGGACCCGGGCGGTGACGTGCTCGGCCTGCTGCCGGGCCAGCGTGACGGCGGTGACCCGCGCCTTGTGGTGCCGTGCGGCGTGCACGGTCAGCGAGCCCCAGCCGCAGCCGATGTCGAGCAGCCGGGA